>CAKRKK010000045.1 GCA_934358235.1 uncultured Lachnospira sp. | reverse complement strand
TGGCTAAGAAGCCTTTTTCACACGCTGGTATTATCAGGTTTAAGGGACAGCTTATGACCTATGTTCCTGGAGAAGGTCCATGCTACAGATGTGTATTCAAGAATCCACCACCAAAGGATGCAGTTCCAACCTGTAAGCAGGCTGGTGTTATTGGAGCTATGGGTGGTGTCATAGGAAGTCTTCAGGCTATGGAGGCTATCAAGTATATTCTTGGAGTAGGAGAGCTGCTCACAGGTTATCTTCTTACCTATGATGCCATAACACAGGAATTCCATAAGATTAAGCTTCCTTCTAATACAGATGGCTGTGCGGTATGTGGTAAGAACCCAACTATTACAGAGCTTATAGACTATGAACAGGCAGTCTGTGAAGACCACTAAATCTATAGTCTGTGACATTAAAAGGAAATCAGGAGGACTTAAAAGGTGATTACATTTAATAAAACTGATTATGATAAAATCCTTGAATATGCTAAGACTAATCTTCCAGAAGAAGCCTGTGGCCTTATAGGTGGAACAGTAGAGGATGGTAATAAGCATATCAGAAAGGTATATCTTTTAACTAATATTGACCATTCCAATGAGCATTTTTCAATGGATCCTAAGGAGCAGCTTGCAGCAGTCAAGGATATGAGAGCTAACGGACTTGTACCTCTTGGCAACTGGCATTCGCACCCTGAATCTCCTTCAAGACCATCTAAGGAGGATAAAAGGCTTGCATATGATAGTAAAGCTAGTTATATGATACTTTCTCTTATGAATGCAGATGAACCGGTGCTTAATTCGTTTCATATAGAGGGGAATATATCTGAAAAGGAAGAGCTTCATATAATTTAAGAGCTTATATGTTTATAGTTCATAGGAGCAAAAAGAGCAAAACGAGGTGCTGGCCTGATAATACTGCACTTGGTTTTGCTCTTTGTGTATATTGCCTGCCGCATTATATAAAAAAACGGCAGAGCTTTATGTGAATTATAGATTGGGCTGATTAACTGACAGAATAAAAATAATAATCTAAGCAGAAAATATAAATAAGAATGAAGTGAAAGAGAGGTGTTATTATGGGCACATATAATAATGATATTATTGATGTTGTTATAGTAGGAAGTGGTCCGGCAGGTCTGTCTGCAGCCATATATACAAAGAGAGCAGGCCTTAAGGTGCTTGTTATTGAAAAAGAATATATGGGTACAGGACAGATTGCATACAGCGACAGAGTTGATAATTACCTTGGAATACCAGCAGTAAGCGGCTATGAGCTAGGAGAAAACTTTAGAAATCATGCTATATCGCTTGGGGTTGAGATTGCAGACGGTGATGTGACCACAATAAAAAGGGTAGATGATACAGGAAAACTAACCATAGATAATCAGGAGGCTGATAAAGCAGCCTTATGGAGGGTGGAGCTTTCAGATGAAAGCTACAGACTTGCAAGAACCGTCATATATGCGGCTGGAAGCCATCATAGACATCTGGGACTTGATGAAGAGAATCAGTTTATAGGTAAAGGCGTATCATATTGTGCTGTGTGTGATGGTGCTTTCTTTAAAGATAAAAATGTTGTTGTTGCAGGCGGCGGCAATAGTGCACTTGGGGATGCTATATATCTTTCTGATATATGCAGTAATGTATATATCGTTCATAGAAGAGCAGAGTTCAGAGGCGACCTTGTTACATTAGAAAGGCTTAAGGAGCGTAAAAATGTCCACTTTATAACAGGGGTAACTATATGTGCGCTAAAAGGTGGAAATAAGCTTGAAGAGGTTGTTTTAAATGATGGACAGGTTATAAAGGCGGATGGACTTTTTGTTGCTATTGGCATGGAGCCGGCAACCAGTATATTAAAAGGAGTTGTAAGCCTTGATAAGACTGGCTATATTATTGCAGGGGAAAACTGCGTTACATCAGCCCCAGGCCTGTATGCAGCCGGCGATGTCAGAACCAAGGAAGTAAGACAGCTTATAACGGCAGCAGCGGATGGCGCTAATGCAGCTTCCAATGCAATAAAGTATATAAGAAATGTATAAGGTTGAATTGTAATTGAATTAATAATCCAAAGACGATTGAAATTATGCTTTGCATATGTTATATTCATTGTCCAGCTAAAATATAACAGCAGTTTTTTAAGGCAGCAGCCTTAGGAGCTTATATTTATATAGCTAAGCCTGATATTTATACAGCTTATAAAGGATAAAGTGAGAGGTAATAACTAATGACTAAGGAGAATGGCAAGGCGTCTGCTTTGGGTATGAATATGACAACGGGCTCTATTCCCGTAAATATATTTAAGTTCAGTGTTCCGCTGATGTTAGCACAGATACTAGAGGTGCTTTTTAATATGTCAGATGTAGCAGTTGTAGGTAAATTTTCAAGCTACGAGGCACTTGGTGCAGTTGGCTCGACTTCACTGCTTGTTACATTGTTTACAGGCTTTCTTATAGGCATGGGATGTGGAGTTAATGTAAGAACTGCCCATCAGCTTGGAGCTGGGCAGAAGGAGAACGTGCGTAAGACAATTCATACATCTTTCCTGCTATGCTTATTGGTTGGTATAATTGCCTGCATATTATGTATAATAGGGGCCAGACCATTTCTTTTGCTTATAAAAACAAAGGAAGAGCTATTATCAGGAGCAGTACTTTATTTCAGAATATATGCACTTGGTATGCCGGCTATGGCTGTATATAACTTTGGTAATGCTGTAATGAGTGCATGCGGTGATACTAAAAAACCACTTATATATCTTTCAATAGCAGGTGTTGTTAATGTGATTCTTAATCTCATATTTGTAATAGGGATAGGAATGGCAGAGGATGGTGTTGCATACGCAAGTATAACAGCACAATATATATCTGCTGCACTTGTATGCATTAATCTTCTAAAAAGAAAAGAGAGTGATAGCTGCAGAATAAGAATAAAAGAGCTGAAAGTATATCCGGGTGTTTCAGGAATAATACTTATGCTGGGAATTCCTGCGGGCATACAGAATGCAATATTTGCACTTGCTAATCTGTTTATACAGGCAGGAGTTAATTCCTTTAGTGCAGTTATGGTATCTGGTACAGCAGCAGCGGCTAATGCAGATACACTTATATACAATGTTATGATGGCATTCTATACAGCCTGTTCAAGCTTTATGGGACAGAATATGGGTGCCCACAATAAAAAGCGTATGTTAAAAAGCTATATTATAAGCATGTCATACGCTTTTTTTGCGGCAGCTATACTCGGAGGTCTTCTGATAATATTCGGAAGACAGTTTTTGTCTTTATTTACAAGCGAGCCAGAGGTTATAGAGGCTGGTATGCAAAGAATAATGATTATGGGCTTTTCCTATGCAGTATCTGCATTTATGGATTGTACAATAGCAGCCTCAAGAGGACTTGGAAAGGCAGTTGTTCCTACAATAGTGGTTATAATAGGTTCGTGTGTCTTCAGGGTTGCGTGGGTGTATACAATATTTGCATATTATCATACAATTCCATCGTTGTTCCTTCTGTATCCTTGTTCCTGGATAATAACCGCAATAGCAGAAATAGCATATTTCATACATTGCTTCAGGAAACTGGAATTTGAATAACCGTAATTTGAATAAATTGAAATTAGCTGAAATATTGTGTGATATTAATAATTATTTCATTTCTTCAGCTAATTTCTCCATATTCACAATATCGCTATCCTTCATAGTTGATTTTATTGTAACTATGTTCTGGCATATATTAATATTTTTCATGCCTTCAAAGGCTGTTTTCATCCACTTGCCAGCAGTAGGTGCCCAGGAACCATTTTCAATAATTCCTACTGTTCGCTTCTGGTAAGACTTATGAGAGAGTCTGTTGATGAAGTCCTCCATAGGAGGGAATACACCTCCATCATAAGAAGCACCAGCTACAATAAGTCTTGAATAGCGGAAAGCATCTTCTATGGCTTCTGCCATATCATCTCTTGTAAGATCTGTAAAGGCTACCTTCTTATAGCCATTTTCCTTTAATATATCAACCATTTTTAAGGAAACGGCCTTAGTATTGCCATGTATAGAAGCACAGGCTACAAGGATTCCATCATCCTCAGGTTCATAGCTGCTCCAGGTAAGGTATTTGCCAATATAGAAATCAAGGTCATTCTTAAGTATAGGTCCATGAAGAGGACATATAGTTTTAATATCAAGAGAAGAAGCCTTCTTAAGTAATGTCTGTACAGGAGCACCGTACTTGCCTACAATATTAAAGTAGTATCTTCTTGCCTCGCAGGTCCAGTCTTCATCAGCACTTAAAGCACCGAATTTACCAAAGGCATCGGCAGAAAACAGTACCTTTTCACTTGTTTCATATTCAAGCATAACCTCTGGCCAATGAACCATAGGAGCCATTATGAAGGTAAGCTCGTGATTTCCTAAGGAAAGCTTATCACCTTCTGCAACAACCTGACAACGATTGTCAAGCCCGGCTATATCAAAGAACTGAGGAAGCATTGCCTTAGCCTTAGCACTAAGTACAAGCACAGCATCAGGATATTTGTCAGCAAGAGCCTTTATATTAGCGGCGTGGTCAGGCTCAAGATGAGAGATTACGATGTAATCAACAGCTCTGCCACCAAGTTCAGCTTCAAGCTTGTCAAACCATTCATCAGTCTTTCTTGCATCTATTGTATCCATAACAGCAACCTTCTCATCCAGGATGACGTAGGAATTGTAGGATATTCCGTTAGGAACCTTATATTGACTTTCAAATAAGTCGAGAGTAGTGTCATCAGCTCCTATGTATTTGATTGAATCAGATATAAATGTATCAGCCATAATAAATACCTCCAGAAAATGTTAAATTTATAAAATGGTAATAATTACTATTATCGTTTTGATTTTATATTATCATATTATTTTTGTCAATATTAATGCATTAGTTTATTACAACATAAGCTTACAAGCTGTTTTCAAGGCGCGTCTTTAAAATACCTAGTAGTTCATCAAGGCTGTTTATGTCTTCATTAGCAAGGTCTGCACAGGCAATAGAAATATCGAAGGGCAGTCTTTTGTTGTTAAACAGCAGATGCTTAGGTGCTGCCTCTAGCTGAAGAAGATTAATCCTTTTATTAAAGCTTTCATAATCAAGATTGTTTTCAAACACCAGGAAGGTGTCGGGACTATATCTTATATACAAAAGTCCTACATCTGTTTCATCTAAGAAGGTTTGCTTTAATAATGAATAAAGACTGCATATCATGCCTGAGGCTGCCATAGAACCTTCATTTTGTGTTATATCATACAGATGCTGTATGTGAATAAGTGCAGCATTAGTCCGATGAATCTGCTGTGCAGTATGGAAAATGTTAGGAAAGTGTTCAGCCATATAATCACGGTTAAAGGCATCAGTTTCCTTATCCAGCAATAGATCGTGATTGAGAGCCCTTATTGCATTGATGAGCTTCTTTCTTTGGGAGACAGAATCATATCTGTTATAGGTGTAAGAAAAATGCTTTGCGATTTCAAGTACAAGAGGTTTGCCGTCAACATTAACAGGACGGGATGTTATCTGAAATATATCATCACAGGTCGTATCAAGCTTGGACTGAGTATGCCCGGTCAGTAAGGCTCTTGCAGAGGTACAGTTGACACACTGATATGGAACATTCCATACATCAAAGCAATTATCTGTATTATCTGGTGCTTCTTTAACAGCTTTAACAATATTACACTCCCAAGGATTAACCAGTCTTACTACATCAAAGGAATGTGATAGCACATTCATCTCGGCTGTTATTTCTTCAGTTGAATATGATTGTATATTACTATTGTTATTAATTATATTATCCATAATCCGTTCCCCACCTTTTGTAATTGTTTAAATGATAGCACATAATTAATAAAAAACCAACTTATATTATGTGAAAAGCCAACTAATATTTGACATTTATTTGACAAAAAGGTATCTTATTAGATATTAGATGAATGTTTGAAGGGGACATAAATAAAATACTTTGTTGTTTTATTATGAAAGGAACAGGCATGATGCGTAATAGTTTAATAAATATGTCAAAGAAACAAATAGAAGAAGCTATAAGAATATTGAATCCTTGTATGAATGACTATCTTTATGTATATGATTTAAAAGAGGATTATTATGTGATTTCTGAACATGCTACAGAAAGATTCCTGCTGCCATCGGATAAGTTCTATGATGCAGCCAGAGGGCATGAGATATTCGTATATCCACAGGATATGCCATTGTTACAAGCAGAAATCAGGCAGATAAAAGAGGGAAAGAAAGAATTTCATAATATGAAGTACAGATGGCTTGATAAGAATTCTGAGCCTGTATGGATTAACTGCAGGGGCACGGTGCTTTATGATGATGATTTAATTCCACATTATCTGGTTGGCTGTATCAATGAAATAGGTGAAAAGCCAGAGGCTGATAATATAAGCGGACTATTAGGAGAGCAGGCACTTACTGATTATGTCAGGGAATGCTGTGGTAAGACTATTCCAAAGGGCTTTATATTAAGAATTGGCATAGATAATTTCAGCCTTATCAATGCTAATGCTGGTACAGCTTATGGAGACTTTATATTAAAAAAGGTAGCTGAGTGTATACATTCCTGCATTAACGAGCAACAAAGCGTGTTTAAGGTTGGTGTGGATGAATTCATAGTAGTGGATTTTAATGGCGGAGATATACAATCTGCTGTTGATATATATATGAACTGTAAAAGGCTTATAACAAGGTTTATAGAAGATAATAAATATGAAGTAATATTTACCTTGTCAGCAGGTATTATTGATACTAAGCATATAGGCACTAAGGTCGAGGATTATATAAAGGCATCAGAATATGCCATCAAAACAGCTAAAGATAATGGCAGAAATAACTACTACATATATAATGAAGAAGAATATAAAAGGTTTAAAAGAAAAAGAGTTATAAGTAAGGCACTCCATAATGCGGTCAATAATGATTTTGATGGCTTTGAGGTGTTTTATCAGCCGGTAGTAGATGCAGGTACTTATATGCTTATGGGGGCTGAAGCACTTATGCGTTTTTCAATGAAAAAGGAGAATTCAGACGAAAGAGAGTATATTTCACCAGTAGAGTTTATTCCATTGCTGGAAGAATCCGGACTTATTATTCCGGCTGGCAGATGGATACTTGAGCAGTCAGCAAAACAATGTAGTATATGGTGCAAAAAGGTAGAGGACTTCAGAATAAATGTCAATGTATCATATATACAGGTTATGAAGAGTGATGTGCTGTCAGATATAATGACAGCTATACAAAAGTATTCCCTGAATCCTTCGTGTATAGGAATTGAACTTACAGAAAGCGGATATCTGGATTCAAGCACACATTTTAAATATTTATGGGAACAGCTAAAGAATAATGGTGTATATGTTCTTTTGGATGATTTTGGTACTGGATATTCCAATCTGCATTGCTTAAGCGATTTAAAGCCGGATTATATAAAGATAGACCGTTCCTTCACATTAAAAGCGTTGAAGAATCATTATGACTATGAACTTATGACTTATATTATAAATATGGCACATAGTCTTGGATTAAAGCTGTGTATAGAGGGTATTGAAACCTCAGAGGATTTAAGGGCATTAAGAAGGCTTGGTGCTGATTGTATACAGGGATATCTTTTTGGTAAGGCATATCCCGCAGAATATTTTAATGAACTATATATTGAATGATTATCATTGTGATATATAATATGTTGTTGTACAGATTGTACGGAAATGGAGGAGTTTATGAAAGAAAAAACTAATGTTGCTAGGAAGCTTATAATGACAGCAGTTGCATTAAGTTTACCAGTCTTTATTGCTATGATAGTTATATTTGTTTTATTAAAAAATAATATTATCGGAGTAATACCGGCATTTGTGCTTATGCTTGTAGTATTTGGAATTGTTCTTTTAATGCTTATTAACATAATAAGAACGATAATTGTACCGATAAGGGCAGCTATAACAGGTGTTTCTAGTGAAGATAAAGAGAATACAAAGATAGATGAGAAGTTAGAAAAGCTGTCAGCAAGAAATGATGACATTGGAGAGATGGTCCGTAATGTGCAAAATACCTTTGGTGGTTTTACAGCTACAATTGCGGCAATAAGAAAAGCTACGGTTGAGCTTGAACAGGTTTCACAGGAATTCGTAGATATGTTTAATTCTATGCAGAAGGTAGTTGATGGTACTAATTCAGCAGTAGATATAATAACGGATAATACTGTGATTCAGGCAGATAAGGTGGAAGATATTAGGGTTAAGACGGATGCAATAAGCAAGTCTGTTGACAATATACATATCAACATAGAAGGACTTAAGGAAAGCATAGATACTGTCACAGAGTGTAATGACAGGGCAGCCGATATTATGAAGGAGCTTATTACTATTAGTGAAGAAAGTGGACAGGCTATGGAAAAGGTTGGCATGGAAACAGAACGCACTAATGCATCAGCACAGGAGATAAGAAAGGTTACAGAGATTATTGCAGGAATATCTAACCAGACTAATCTTCTTGCTCTTAATGCAAGCATAGAGGCTGCAAGAGCTGGTGAGAATGGAAGAGGCTTTGCAGTAGTTGCAGAACAGATAAGGGAGTTAGCAGACCAGTCAAGAGAGTCAACTGAACATATAAACCAGATAGTAAATGGACTTATAGATAATTCCAATATAAGTGTTGAAACAGCAAGGATAGTATCAGAAGCATTTGAGAAGCAGGATGCAAAGATTAAAGATACAGAGGCTATATTTGTAACTCTTAATTCTGAGATTAACAGAGTAGGTATGGCAATAGGTGGTATTGCTAATGAGGTTGATGAGCTTGAAACACATAAGAATACTATTGCCGGTGGCGTTGATAATCTCGCAGATTTTGCCAAGCAGAATTCAGAAAGCGGAAGAACTACAAGGGACAATATGAATAATCTTGAGCAGGTTATGGCAGGATGTAAGAATTCAACAGATAAAATTGTCAATGTATCTAATGAGCTTGTCAATGAGATAAAGAATATAAGTCAGAACAGATTAGAAAAGTAAATAATATTAATACAGAATTATAGATTGTGTCTACAAGACCGGATGTGCATAAAGGCTTTATTAAACTTTATGCATATCCGGTTTTATATTTATGTCAAAACATATATTTCACATTCATTTCATATTCGCTTCACAAAACTGAAGAAAAATTAAAAAAAACTTTACCTGTATATTAAGTTATGCTAGAATAAACTTTTGTAAGACGATTGTATTTTATTAATTCTGGTAGAATACAAAAGGATAAAATTATAAATATGAATGCAGAGGGATGTGCTTCATATGTAAGAAAGAGGTTGGTTATGAATATATTATCCAGTGCTTTAGGATATGTTATGGCATTCTGCTATAAGCTGGTAAGTAACTATGGAATAGCTATTATTCTGTTTACTTTGATAAGCAAGTTTGTATTGCTGCCAGTATCTATATGGGTTCAGAAGAATTCTATTAAGATGGTAAAGATGCAGCCTGACATAAACAGAATTAAAGCTAAGCATTTTGGAGATAAGGATGCAATAGCAGATGAACAGTCAAAGCTGTTTAAGCAGGAGAAATATAATCCTTTGGCATCACTTATTCCACTTATCGTACAGATTGTACTTTTGTTAGGACTTGTAGCGGTTATTTATCATCCACTTGATTATCTGTTACATCTTCCACAGGATTTTATTAATACACTTAATGGAATGGCTGTTTCAATGCTTGGTGCAGATCCAGAATCTTCATCAATACAGCTTATTGTAGTTGAGAATATTAAGAACGGAACATTTGCAGCACAGCTTGCAGCCTTACAGACGCAGTTTCCTGATATGGATGTTGCTGCTACAATAGATGCTATAAAGTCACTTAATATGAGCTTTGTCGGAATCAATCTTAGCTGGGTGCCATCACAGATAGGTGGTATTGATATTATTGTACCTGTTATTGCAGGTTTTTCAGCCTGGCTTTTATGCGTGGCACAGAATGCAAGTAATGTATTACAGGCTGAACAGTCAAAGCTCAATAAATACGGTATGATGGTGCTTTCAGTTGGTCTTTCATTATATCTTGGATGGTTTGTTCCAGCCGGTGTTGCACTTTATTGGATAGCTAGTAATATATTTGCTATTATACAGCTATATCTTCTTAACTGGGCTATTAATCCAAAGCATTATGTTGATTATGAGGATTTAGAGGAAAGTAAGAAGGAGCTTGCAGCACTTGAAGGTATTGGCGGTAGTGCAGGTAAGCAGAAGCTGTTTCAGAAGAATCCTTATGCTAAGAGGGAAAGAGCTGATTATAAGAGGTTTTTCTCAATAGTTAATAAGCATCTTGTATTTTATTCGGAGAATAATGGTTTCTATAAGTATTATGCAGGTATGATTGAATACATACTTAAGAATACAAATATTACTATTCATTATGTGACAAGCGATCCTGATGATTCTATATTTGAAAAGGCTGAAAAGAATGACAAGATTAAGGCATATTATATAGGCGAGAAGAAGCTTATTACTCTTATGATGAAGATGGATGCAGATATTGTTGTTATGACTATGCCGGATCTTGAGAATTATCACATTAAGAGAAGCTACATAAGAAAAAATATTGAGTATATATATGTTCCACATGGCATGGACAGCTTAAATATGACTATGAGGACAGGCTCTATGGATCACTTTGATACAGTATTCTGTACAGGAAAGCATCAAAGAGAAGAGATTGAAAAGACTGAAGAGGTTTATGGACTTCCTAAGAAGAATATCGTTGACTGGGGTTATTGCCTGTTAGATTCCATGAGAGAGGATTATAAGTCTGTTAAGAAGAATCCATCAGCTAAGAAGTCGATTCTTATTGCACCATCATGGCAGAAGGATAATATCGTAGATAGCTGTCTTGATGAACTTCTGGATAATCTTAAGGGACACGGATATAAGGTAACAGTAAGACCTCATCCACAGCACGTAAGACATATGCCTGAGCGCATGGAACAGCTTAAGGAGAAATTTGCAGATAATGATGATATTGAGATTCAGACTGATTTTTCTTCTAACAGCACAGTATTTGAAGCTGATATGATGATTACTGACTGGTCAGGTATTGCCTATGAATATGCATATACAACATGTAAGCCGGTATTATTTATTAATACACCAATGAAGGTTATGAATCCAGAATATGAAAAGATTGGTGTAGAACCTATTAATATCTGGATGAGACACAGTATAGGCAAGTCTGTTAATCCTGATGAGATGGATAAGGTTGCTGGTGTTGTTGAAGATATGTTTAATAATTCAGAAGCTTACAGCAGACAGATTGATGAGTTCGTACACGAATATGTATATAATCTTGGTAATAGTGCCAAGGTAGGTGGCGATTATATAATCAATGCCGTTGTCAGAAAGATAAAAGAAGCTAAGGAAGCTAAATAAACAAAGAAGTAATTAATATAATTAATAACAATTTATATATTTAAGGAGGATTATTACAATGATTACAATGGGAACTTTAACAGTAGGCGGATATCTTGACCCTTCAGTTATGACTTATGCTATCCAGGCAATAGCAGGTGTTGTTATTGCTATTGGAGCAGTAGCAGGTATTTACTGGAGAAAGGCAAAAAAGAAGATGAGCGACAAGCTCGGTATCGATGAGAACAGGAACAAGGAAGTTGAAAGTGATGATATTGTTATTAACACAACAGCTTCTGATGAAAAGTAATCATTATGAGATTTAATAAAATTAAATTTAAAGAAAATATGATTAATAAGTTAAAGAGTTGCGTTCCAGCAGCTCTTTTCCTTAGTTTTATGATAGGCTTTTTTGGACCTGTGCAGTTGTATCTGACGAATGCATCTGAATTTTATTTTGATTTTTCAGATATTAAAGGTTCTTGTGTGAAATATACGATTTTGCTTTTTGCAGTATTATCAATTATAATGTTGATATTACCAGAGATTATTTCAAGATGGATTAGCAGCTTTGTGTTTGGTGTTTCATTAGCTTTATATATTCAGGGAAATTATATAACAACTAATTATGGAACGCTTAATGGGGAAACAGTTGATTGGAGTGCATATAAAACTGTTTCTATATGGAATACAGTTTTGTGGATTGCATGTATAATAATTCCATTAATAATTACCGCAATTAAACCAAAAATTTCGCGGGTGATTAATATGGCGGGTTCGTTATGGATAGTTGCTATTCAGGTTGTTACATTAATTGTATT
Source organism: uncultured Lachnospira sp. (assembly GCA_934358235.1). GTDB lineage: Bacteria > Bacillota > Clostridia > Lachnospirales > Lachnospiraceae > Lachnospira. The sequence goes on along the minus strand of CAKRKK010000045.1, from coordinate 2,345 downwards.
ATTTTCAAATGTAAAGCCTAAGACTTTGAATAATAGTGATAGAATATTTACTAATGAAGGTAAATATACAGTTTCATCTGAAAATAATGTATGTGTGTTTATTCTTGATTGTTATGATTCAAAAGAATTTAATAAATTTATAGAAGAACATTCTGAGTATAAAAACGAGCTTTTTACTGAATTTACTTATTATCCTAACACGGTAGGGGGAAGTACAAGAACGGTATTGGCATTGCCTCATATATTAACAGGCAAACCATATATAGATGAAAAGACTTATCTTACTTATCTTAATGAGTCTTATAATAGTACTGTTTTATATGATAATTTAGAAAAAAGTAATTACGATACAAGAATATATACAGAGAGTACATTTGCTCCATCTTCTATTAAAGTAAATATAGATAATCTGTATACGGGTGAGAAGAAGGTTGCGGATTATAATAAACTTAATTATTGTATGTACAAGTTTACAGCATGTAAGTATTTTCCACATATATTGAAAAAATATGTATGGATGTATTCTGGTGATTTTGATGAAGCAGCAGAAGATAATAAGTCAGATGAGGCAAGCTATACAATAAATGATGCTGCTTTCTATAAGAATCTTAAAGAAGATGGGTTGGTGTTAAGAAATGATAAAAATGCATTTAGATTATATCATCTTAAAGGGGCTCATCCATCGTATACTTTAAAAAGTGACGCAACTTCAGATGGATCAGACACAAGTTTTGAAGAACAACAGCAGGGAGTAATGACAATTCTTAATGAATACTTTAAACAGATGAAAGATTTAGGAATATATGATAATTCGACTATTATTATATGTTCGGATCATGGTGAAGGTGGGGTGGAATATAATCCATTGTTTATGGTAAAAAAAGGAATGGAAACTAATAATTATACAATCAGTGAGCTGCCTGTTTCGTATGATAATCTTCAGCCAACTATCCTTGCTGCTATAGGAAATAATAATACGGGTGTTAAGAGTATCTGGGAACTTACAATGGATGATAATGCTGAAAGATATTTTTATTTTCAGGAAACTGCTCAGAATAAGGCAATAGAATATAAAATAACAGGAACTGTTGGTAAAAACGAAGAAGTTATCCAAACAGGTAGAACTTTTGATATTTTTAAATCTACAGATGATGGAGAAACACCACAATATAGTATTGGTGAAGAATTAAGCTTTGGTATAGAAGCTTCGGGTAATGCGTATGCGATTAAAGGTTTGAGTAAAAATGAAGATGAGCATACATGGACAGATGGGCACGAAGTAGAGTTTGATATTCCTTTATCTGAAATAGTTACATCAGATATATATGTAAAGATAAAAAGCAACATAATAATAGGTGATGTTCAAAGAGTGGGTGTTTCTGTGAATGGAGAGTTCCTTAATTGGTATGCAATGGATAGTAATGAACTAATATTTAAGATTACAATGGAGCATATGAAAAATTCACAAAATCTAGATATAAAGTTGGAACTACCTGATGCATTAAGCTTTGAAACTGACCATAGAACATTAGGAATTGCTTTAAAAACTATGACAATTAATTATATAGATGATGATTTTATAGAAAGCAGGGTAATTGATTATAATGGATAAAAAACGATACACAATAAAGGAAAAGGCTTTACGATTACTGCCTCCTACATTATTTTTAATATTTACATTTGGAATTTATATGCCAAGTTCGCTATTTCTTGGCAACATAGATGATTTTTCACTTGATTATTCTAAGATAGTTTCATTGCTTTTACTTGCATCGGCTGCTATCGCATTTGTAGTATATATAATTGGTGCAATACTATTAAATGCAAGATTGTTTGATTCATATGTTTTACTTGTATTTGGTCTTGCGTTAGGCTTTTATATTCAGGGTAATTTCCTTAATCCTGCTTTTAATTCACTCAACGGTAAGGAAATTAACTGGAGCAATTATAAGGTGAATGGCATTATAAGTATAATTGGGTGGATATTATGCTTTGTTGTACCACAGGTTATATATGTATTAAAAAAGAATATAATGGAGCTCATTGCAAAGTGGGGAAGCTACTTTGTAACAGCTATGCAGCTTGTATCATTAATTGTTCTTTTGCTTACTACACATAAGGAAATTTCAAACGATTTTGCTGTTACTAAGAACGGCGAATTCGAGTTGTCGTCTAAGAATAACACAATTATGTTTGTTATAGATACTCTTGATGCAGAATGGTTTGAAAGTGAAATATTATCCGAGGATAAATATAAAAAAGAATTCGAGGATTTCACTTATTATAACGATGCAATAGCCGGAGGTTCACCAACAGTTCTTGGTATACCTGCACTACTTTCAGGC
>CAKRKK010000044.1 GCA_934358235.1 uncultured Lachnospira sp. | reverse complement strand
GCCATGCTCCTGTTATAACTATTGAAAGTCCTGTAAGTGTACATATAACTATTGTATCTATGAATGTTCCTGTCATGCTTACAAGTCCCTGACGTACAGGTTCCTTAGTCTGCGCTGCGGCTGCCGCTATTGGTGCACTACCTAAGCCAGCCTCGTTAGAGAATATACCTCTTGCTACACCCTTCTGCATAGCCACAAGCATGCTTCCTACAACACCACCTGTTATTGCCTTTGGTGAAAATGCTGCTTCTACAATAATCTTAAAGGCCTCTGGAACCTTTGTTATATTAGTTATAACAAGTACTGCAACAAACAATACATACAATATTGCCATAAATGGTACAACAACCTGGCTGACACTAGCTATTCTCTTTACACCACCTATAAGAACAAGTGCAACACATACTGCGAGCACTAAAGAGGCTATAACAACAGACCATGAATATTCACCTAAAAATGGTATGTTAACACAATGTGAATTATCAGCATCGAAGAAACCATTAACTGCACTTGAAATACCATTCACCTGACTAAAGGTTCCTATACCAAATAAACCTACACAGACACCAAAGAAGGCGAATATCTTTGCAAGCCACTTCCAATTCCTGCCCATTCCCTGTTCTATGTAATAAAATGGACCACCTAAGCTATGTCCATCCTCTGAAACGACGCGGTATTTAACAGCCAGCAGTCCCTCAGAATACTTAGTTGCCATTCCGAAGAAGGCCGCCACCACCATCCAGAACAAAGCACCAGGTCCACCTGCACATACTGCGGTTGCAACACCTACTATGTTACCTGTACCAATAGTGGCACTTAATGCTGTACATAAAGCTGCGAAGCTTGATATTTCGCCTTCGCCATCTTCTTCATTCTTTATCATCCACTTTAATGCAAGTGGGAGCTTTCTTATCTGAAGCACTCCAAGACGTACTGTAAGCAGTATTCCACCTGCTATTATAAGCACCATAAGAGGCACGCCCCAGACGAAATTATCGATCCTTGTAAGAATCTGATTAATTGAATTCCACATATATATAGTCACCTTTCCTGCAGACTTCGTATCAAAAGCCGCCATAGCCTATGATATATCTATTTTCTACATATTTCAACAAATAAATATAATGTTTTATATTTTGTAACACCTAAAGCTTTTCCTGACAGCCACTTCCTGCCACTACCCTACATGTACAGATGAATCAGCTCTGTATCCACCTTATCAACGCCAAACGCCTTGCTAAGGGCATATTGGTACAAGGCAAGCTGTCCCTCATATTTCTTATTAAGTGCCTTTTCATATTCTGCTTCTGGCTTTCCATTCATGGCATCTGACTTATAATCATAAATCTTGATGCTGCCATCCTTTTTCTTAACAACAAGATCTGCCTGTCCGTTAATCCATATAAGCTTGTCTGTTTTTTGGGGTTCTGTTTTTTTGGATTCCTCATCAGTAAGCTTCAGATAATCACTGAACTTTTCTATAAAGCTGTTTCGTTCTTCATCTGATACATAGAATGAAAATGCATATTCCGGATATAGCTCTACTGCCTCATCCGCAATCCTTCTTATTACCTTATCGTAATAAGCATTAAGCCTGCCACAAAGAAACTCCTTAAACTTCTGTGGACTATCCTGTGACCTGAAATCTGCCTTTTTCTCTGCAACCGCCTGATTAACAGCACGTTCTATCAGCTTTTCACCTTCTGTTTTATCAGTATTACTGATATAGCTGATTCTTTCAAATATAAGCTGATAAGCCCTATGCATAACATCGCCAAACACATTGCCAGAAGGACGTTCTTCCTTACTATACCATTCATCTGTTACTGAGTAGCCTGTAACACTTTCCAGCTCTTCTAGTCCACTTGGTGTTATGCTTATGCACCTTACTCCAGAAAGGCTGTTTATATCAGTCTGTTCTGCATTGCTGCTTAGCTGCTCAAGTCTTATGCTGTTTTCCCTGACAGCCTGCTCACACTTTACAAGCTCATACTCTGTATTATCATTTTTTCTTCTATTGAGCCATTTATTAATACTCTCTTCGTTATAACCTGTGTATGCATTATCTGTAAACCAGGCAGCATTATTAATAGCTGGCATAATAATAAGTGCATGTGCTGCTCTTGTAGCCGCAACATACTGAAGTCTGCAGGCTTCCTTAAGTTCATCTTCAACAGCCTGATGCATAAGCTGTCTGTCAGAGCCATATGCTGGGAAATACTCTGGTGCAGAAATTGCTGATACCTTATAGGCTGCTGCCGGATAAAAGCTTCCATTTTTCCTGAAGCTTGAGAATCTGACCATTTCCTTTGAGCTTCTGTCTGCTATTATTACAACATTAGCCGTAAGTCCCTTTGACTGATGTGCATTCATAAGACGTATAGCATTCTCATTGCTTTCAAGTGGAATTTCCCTTTTAACCTCAGAATTGATATAATTATCAAGTAACTGCGCATAGTCGCTTAAATCACCATTATTCCTTGCAAGGCAGGTTTCTACCATCTGATGAAGCCTTATCCTATACGCTCTTACTCCCTCAACTGCAATCTTATGATTCTTTGGAACGAAAAGCTCCTCGTGTACCATAAGATATTGTGCAATAGCCGCTGTTCCCATATTATTATCTATAAAGTACTTTCTTTTATTTCTAAGCCAGTCCTGTGTTTCTTTTATTACTGCCTCATCCGTACATGTAGCATCCACGCCTTTTACTATCTGCAGCGCGGCAATTCGTTTATTTTTATTCTTATAATCCGCAAAATAATCTACCAGCAGCTTATAATTCTTAAGCACAACATCCCCTGATATATAGAACTTTCCCTGCACATTAACAGGAATACCCATTTCTGCGAATCTGTCCACATATTTTGTAATATTCACCGCATTTCTGCATATAATCATTATATCTGAATATCTTATGCTTCTTAGCTGTGGTTTATCATATGTCCCATCTGGAAGTCTTACAGGCTCCTCTATAAAGCAGGCTGTATTATTTACAAGCTGTCTTACAAGCTCTGTAACCTCAGCAACATCACAGCTCCTGTCATATTTTACAGGATTACCTTCGGCATCCACAGGCTCATCATACTTATACACTCCATGCAGTGCTTCTTTTTCCTTAATATCCCAGTCTGTTTCCATAGGCGTATAAGAGCTGCCCATAATTGATGAAAAACAATTATTTACCCAGCTTACAATATCTGAATTAGACCTGAAATTGCTATCAAGCTGCACAGATTCTGCCAGATTATCCGGCTTTTCCTGAAAAACTGCATCAACATTATCATATATGCGCTTTTCTGCACCTGTAAAACGATATATTGATTGCTTTGGATCGCCTACTATAAGCAGCTTATCCTCCTCAAGCTCTTTAGTTTCCGGCTCTGAACCCGGCTTTTCAGACAGCATAAGAATAATTCCTGATTGTAATCTTGTTGTATCCTGAAATTCATCTACATATATTTTAGAATAGCTTCTTCTTAGCTTGTCAAGAACCTCTCTATGCGACCTTAACATCTTATCAGCCCTGTATAATATATCATCATTCGATATTTTACCTGCATCGCTGTCTGTAAATATATGATATTCCCCGCATATCAAGGTCACGTAAGCACCTGTTTTTGCAGTCTTTGCTGCGTTGTCAATATATTCCTTATATACCTCAAAGCTTCTTTCATATTCATCCTCTGGAATAATGCTTCTTATCGAATTCAGCTCATTATACAGCTCTGGAATATCTGCTGTTTTAACCCGGTTATATATACTCTTATCCTCGTCTGTTATAACCTTTACAGCTTCTACAGCCTTAGATAAATTAAGTGCCTTTTCTATCTGTGTTAAATTAATGGCTGGTGAATTAATATATTGTGCTGCCTCAACTATTTCTTCTGCAGCTTTATTAAGCTTTTTCTTCGTTCCATCCTTATTATCCGGCCAGTTATCCTTAATTTTTGTTACAAGACGTTTAATATGTGGTTCCCAGACAGCTATATACTTTGCAGCCTCCTGCTCTGTCTGTTTCGTGGCATCTGTTACGCTATATACAACATCTTCCCTGATATTTGCCATATCATAGAACATATTCTCTATAACATCGCGTTTATGGTCTACTGCCTTTCCTCCACTTTTATTTTTACGAACCCACATATCACCTAGCTGTTCAACCTTATCAAAGTTTTCCTCATACCACTTATCAAAGAACTTTTTCTTCCTAAGCTGCTCCTCCTGTGAATCAAGCATTACTGCATCCATCACAACACCACTTTCAAAGGAATTCTCCTTTAGCAGTCTTAGCAGGAAGGCATGTATGGTTGAAATCTGCATAAGCTCAATATTATCCAGAGCATTTACTGCCCTGTCAAGCTCCTTGCTGGTCACACTTTTCTCTTCTATTATCCTTCTTAGGGCATTGGTAACCTTTTCCCTTAACTCAGCGGCCGCAGCATTGGTATATGTTATTATAACGAATTCCTCAATAGGTGTTCCCATAAGAAGCTGCTGGCATATACGTCCACTAAGCATTGTAGTCTTTCCACCACCAGCACCGGCTTTGACGCTATAATTCTTAAAGCCCTCCTTTGGCAGCTTTAGTCCAAGAGCCTCCCTTATATGCTTTTCTTTAGTATTCATTATAGCTCACCAGCCTTTCTTCTTTCACACAGATTCTGATATTCACAATAACGGCAATGACTGATTTCATCAGGATTAATACCTACATAGTTTCCCTTTGAATCGAATTTATCCATAGCATTATTCAATGCTTCAAGCCAGATATCGTCTGCTTCATAGGATTCTTTGTACTGTCTTACATAATTATATAAATCAATATGATCCGGATATTCCTTATATCTATTTATAGCTGTAAGTATTGTCTTAAGCCTTGACAGATTGATTCCCTCAATCTCATCCGCTGTTATGATCAATGGCTCTGTATCCTTTCTTTCCATAGGAAATACATATCTGAAGCTCTCAAAGACATATTCCCATTCCTCCATCTGCGGATTTTTCTGAAGCCCGGCAACACATTTTTTGATATAATTAAGCAGCGTATCATTGTTGTATTCATCCTTATAACAGCCTGATTCCATTAATGCCTTATCATATACTGTATACTGTAAAAGCTTTCCAAGACTGTTTTCCGCCTGTTTTGATGACTTTCTGCCTGTTTTATAGTCTGATATGCGAAGATATACTTTCTTTTCATCTGCTGATACATAATAATCAATTCTATCTATTATTCCATCAATGCTAAAGTCATATTCCACATCATCATATGTCCTGACCTTATATTTAGCTGCCTCAAAGGGCTGTTCAGCCATAAGCACCTGCCAGCCAGTCTGCTTTAATTCCTTATGTAACTGCGCAAAATACAATACTGCATATTCTATAAGCTCCTCTGTTTTCTTATCAGCAAGCTTATCGAAAGCAACTGGAACCTCTTTTAGCATTCTTTTCTTTATTTTATCAGCTATATCCCTTATAAGAGCCTCATCCACAAGCTCATCAGGCTCATATTCTGATGATTTTATAAGCTTTTCTTTAACATATTTTTCTGCTATCTCATGAAAGAAGGAGCCTGTCAATCTTGCGTCCAGCCAGCCAGAATAATCTATTTCATTGTATTCATTATCTGGTATATTAAGAATTCTTCTGTAAGCATACCTTTTTGGACAGTCTAACAGTACCTCAAGTGTACTGTTACTTGTTTTAAGTCTTACAGGCTCTTTAGCTTTTTCCACATCAGAAACAATACCTCCATCAGAAGCATTGCCTTCATCAGCAGCATTGCCTTCATCAGCAGCCACCATAACAGCCTCACAAGGGTTTCCATATACGAATTCTGGCAGTTGCTCTATTTTCTTATCACTAAGTACTAAAAGCAATTCCCTGTAAAGGTTAGATGCATTACTTTCGCAGAAGCCTACTGTATCGTAAAAGGAATATCCGAATGTAATCTCTCTGCCTGCAAATGTATATAATGTCCTATATATATTTTTTTCACGCAGCCTGCTTACATTTTTTATAGTTGGCTTATATCCCTCACCTAAAAACTCCTCCAGCTCATTATCATGCAGAACTGGCGATTCCATTGTATTCCCCTGCATATCCTTTAATGATAAGCCTGTCATATATACATAAGGTCTTTCAAGCACAGTCCAGTCATTAAGGCGATGCACATTAACAGCAGCAGAGGATGCCTTATCTGACATAGTTATATCGCTTATAAATTCTTTTATAAGCTCTAGTGCTTCTGCCAGAGGTAATTCCCTGCTTTCATATTCCATAATCTCTGTTATTTTATAAAGGCTGCTGACTGCCTCTGAATACTCTTTTCCCTTATATGTATACGCAGCAACGAAATCAACAAGCTTTCTATATACAGTTACCGGCTGTACTTTGTCATATTCCCTCCGGCTTATCTGTCCACCTTCCTCAAACTGCTCTCCAAATATATCCAGTAGTGAATTATGAATATCAAGCAGGGCTTTTATGTCATATATACTCTCTTCCTTAGGCTGTCTGCTCTCATTTTCTATAAACTGTATGTTACGCTCATATCCCCAGCCAAGTATAAAGCTATTATTTCTTCTATTACGTGCTTTAAGAATATAATCGTTAGCTACTGCTTTAGCACATATAACAGAGCTTGCTAATATATGTTCTAAAGCCTTCTCAGAATAATCCTCCTTTGCCCAGTCAATAATTCTTCTTACAAGACTTATATATTCATTGTCAGCCGCCGGATAATCTGATGTAATATTTATTCTTATTCCATTGCCACTAAGACCTGCAATTATGTATGGAAGCTGTTCTGATGAACTGTATATAAGCTCAACGCTTCCAAGCTCCAGCTTCTTTTCAAGTATATCATTAGCTACATAACAGGCTTCATTATAAGAGCCATATCCCTTATAAAATATAGCCTTAGGTTTCTTTTCTGCTATATCCTTCGCCATTATACTATCAGGAAACATATCCACCTGGTTATCTTTTCCTGTTATAAGCTTCATTAACAGCTTACGCTCAATTGCTGAATAATTCTCAATGACCTCTTTAAGATATGCTACTGATGCGCCAAGTGCGCAATATAGTTCTTTTTCCTTATCCTTCCAGCTATCAATCAGCTTACACACGTATCTATATAAGCCCACCTCATCCATAAGCTTCTTATTGTCAAGCTGTTCCTCATATTTATCTATAAGATACCTGATATCACTTATTCTCTCACTATCTGCCGGCACCTTACCCTCTGACCATCCATTGCCTCTTACAAGCTGCACCTTCTCATATATATCTTTAACAGTTGCCATATTAAGCATATTTTCCGCAGTAAAATACTTAAGCTTAGCTATATTATTAAGCAGGACATCCCTGAATATCATCATGGACTGCTTATTATCAGGCAATGCATATTCCATTTCATAACCTGCTTCTGACTGTTCATAAATGTATATATGTTCTGCAGCCTGATGTAAGGTCATACACACTACATTCCGAACCATTTTCTTGTTTTCTGACTCATATCTGCTAAACAGCAGTTGTTCCTTTCCCATATCCGGCACTATAAGAATCCGTTTTCTTTGTTCATTGATATTAAGATATTCATATATATTCATATGCTGATCCCCTTTTTACTTATGTTTACTGGTAAAAGCTGCCTTGCAGCTACTGGTGTTCCTATAAGCCTATAATATCATACAATTGCTTCATATCCATATTCTGTCTTATTACATCAGCAAGCTTATCGTACTCTCTTTGCTTATATTCCTCATAGTCCATATAAGCACCATTCTCTCTTGTTATTCCACGCCGCTTGCATAACATATCAACAAAGCTGCCACAGAATTCCTCTTCATCAAATATTCCATGCAGATAAGTTCCTGCCACATTACCGCGTACACATCCATCTGCATATTCTGTACCATCTATTATATTATGCAGCCTTGCAAATGGGCGTGCAGACATATTATCCTTCACATCATAAGAAACGCTGGTATCTTCTGTTGTATATATCTGACTGTTTCCCATATGAATTTCATATCCTGTGCAGCTTCTGCCCTCAAGCTCCTTCCACATACCAGACTGGCTGCATACAACTCCCTTAGCTCTTGTAAGCTGCTTTTCCTGTGTAAATACTGTCCTGACGGGCAAAAGACCTATACCTGCAAGCTTTTCTCCTGTTTCTGCCCTGCAACTGTCATCTATTAACTCACCTAACATCTGGAAGCCTCCACATATACCAAGTATAGGAATTTCTTCTCTGTTACACTTTATAAGCATAGCTTCAAGCCCTGTACTTCTAAGCCACTTAAGATCATCTATGGTGTTCTTGCTTCCTGGAAGGATAATAAGGTCAGGACTTCCAATATATTCAGCTTTATCAACATAACGAAGCTTCACTACCGGTATACGGCAAAGAGCATTAAAGTCTGTAAAGTTAGAAATATGGGGGCTGCGGATTACTGCTATATCAAGCTGGTTTAAATTCTTCTCAGCTCCCCTGACTGCTGTTATTCTTGAAGAAAGACTATCTTCATCATCAATATCAAGTCTTACATAAGGAAGCACACCCATGACTGGAATATGGCATATATCATACAACTGCTTAATACCAGGCTCTAATATGCTTTTATCTCCTCGGAACTTATTCATAATAAGACCTTTAATTCTTTTCTGTTCTTCTTTTTCAAGCAGCATTATAGTTCCTACAAGCTGGGCAAATACACCACCACGGTCGATATCCCCGACAAGAACTGCCGGAGCATCCACCAGCTTTGCCATTCCCATATTGACTATGTCATCCTTTTTAAGATTAATCTCTGCCGGGCTGCCAGCACCCTCCATTACTATAACATCATACTTATCATTAAGTGTATTATAAGCTTTTAATATATCTGGTATCAGTTTCTTTTTATATTCAAAATATTCTTTAGCTGGCATATTTCTTAAAGGAACTCCATTCACAATCACCTGTGAACCGACATCGCTTGTTGGCTTTAACAGTATCGGATTCATACTGACCTCTGGCTCTATTCCTGCTGCCTCCGCCTGCATAACCTGTGCTCTTCCCATCTCAAGCCCATTCCTTGTGACATAAGAATTGAGTGCCATATTCTGTGATTTAAACGGAGCGACTCTGTAACCATCCTGCTTTAATACTCTTATTATTCCCGCTGTGACTATACTTTTACCAGCATTAGACATAGTTCCAAGTACCATAAGATTCTTAGCCATATTAACCCTCATTTCCACCATATATCTGTTTTTTTATAAAGTTATCCCCAACGCTGTGATTACATATGCACAATTACCGTAATAACTGCCACACGTATAATAAGCACTATAATAATCATAAGTAATGCAGCTATATAAAGTAATATATTACTTCTTCCTATATCAGCAGGCTCCAGTTGTCTTAATGGTTCTCCAAGCTGTGGCTTTCTTACAAGCTTTCCAAAGTAATAATTATCCCCGGATAATGAAACCATAAGTGCACCAGCGCAGGCTGCCTCTGTCTGTGCTGCATTAGGGCTGCTATGCTTTGCTCTGTCACGTCTGAATATACGCCAGGCATTACCAAGGCTGTAATGAAGCACCTTACTTCCAGAAAGCTTTTCAAAAGCACATGCAATACCTGCAGAAGCAACCATCAGCATTCCACCTATTCTTGAGGGAATATAGTTAAACACATCATCCTGCTTTGCTGCAAAGCGACCATAATAAAGATACTTATCACTCTTATAACCAATCATGGAATCAAGTGTATTGACCGCCTTGTATACAAAACCTCCTGCTGCACCAAACAACAGCATATAACATAACGGAGCAATAACCCCATCTGATGTATTCTCTGCAACAGTTTCAACCGCTGCCCTTATAACACCATGCTCATCTAGCTGTTTCGTATCACGTCCCACTATCATAGCTACTGCTTCTCTTGCACTGCTTAGCCCATCATCCTTAAGTGCTGTATACACCTTCATGCTCTCTACACGTAAAGACTTAACAGCAAGTATCTGGTAACACATAATTGTTTCCACTATACAGCCTGCATATATGGATACGTTGTAGCATACTATTAAAACTGCTATTGTTACACCCCCTGTAATAACCGGCGTAAGTATGGCTGTTATTAATCCTTTTATATACTTTTTTCTATCCGTATCCTCTTCCTTTAAAAGCAGCTTCTCAAGCCCTGATATAAGCTTTCCTATAATCCGTACCGGATGATACAGCCAATGTGGATCTCCTATGATAAGATCTAATATATATCCACCTGTAATTGCTATTGTCTGACATATAAGTATCTGTGTTATTATATAATTCATATTCTATTGACCTTCCATTGCTTCTACTGTCCGACCGGTGTTACCAAGCTTATGCAGCCATTAGCTGCAACGCTGCATATATATCCTCCACCATTAGCGCACATATAATCATAATAATCCCCACCATACATCTGTGATATGACAGACATAATTGTTCCTCCATGTACAACGCAGGCAGCACTAATAACCTTTTCCTCATTCTCTGCTGTGTCAAAGGCTTCATTATGGCATTGCTGTACTAACTTCTGCCAGCCTCTTACACATCTTTTCTTATAATCCTTAATATCCTCTCCCTCTGGAAAAGGCAGGGCTGCATTACTGTCAATCCACCTCTGATATTGTTCATTACCTGATAATTCTATATAATTCTTACCTTCAAATAAACCAAAATCACATTCCTTCAAATCCTCAAGCTGTATCTGTGTGATATCAGGATATATAAGCTCTGCCGTACTTATACAGCGTTTCATAGGACTTACATAAAGACGTCTTACTGGTGGATAATAGCCTTTGCTTATATTCTGTTTTAATTCAGCTATTCCATAACTGCTTAGCGGCTCATCTGTTTTTCCAATGTATCTTTTCTCAAGATTTCCTTGTGTTGCACCATGTCTTATAAGTACAATTCTTATATATTGTTCGTCTTCAGGCACTGACCTATTCCGCATATAACCCTTTCAACCCTTTCTGACTTCTTAACTGCCTCACACAGTAACCGTCCTACAGTCTCCCTGTATACTCTGTCTTCCCTTTCTATCGGTACAATGCCGCTCCCGACCTCATCACAGATTAATATAATATTCTTATTATAGGCATACAGCTCATCTATCAGCTTCTCTGTATTCTTTCCCGCCTTAAGATATCTTTTTACCAGCAGGTGCAGATGATTAAGCACCTGTGCATTTTCTGCCTCTTCAACACTACAGACAGCCCCATCGATTACCCTCTTAGCCTTGCTTGCTGCAAGCACATAATCAAGCTTCCCCTGATAAGCTCCTCCAAAATAAACTTCCATATAATCTGCCTTTCTCTGCATTTTAAATATAAATTTAAATATAAAGTGATATAATCCCCAATACCACAATCATACAAAGTTCACTTACGCACAGCAAATAACCTGCAAGATCACCTGTTACTCCACCAAACAGCTTATATGCCATATGTCTGTAATAAATCATTACTGCGATTGCAGACAGCAGCATAGCCGCCGCGCATAACACATTACAGAAGCAAAGAGCTGCCATACATATTGTAAGCTGGACTATAAGCATTATATTAACTCTTTTCCTGTCTGTAACACTTGTAAAGGACTGCAGCATTCCGTCAGCTCTTGCCCCTTTAAGGTTCACAGCAGCGATACCACTCATAATCCTTGACATATAACAGGTTAGTGCCATAACTATCATAAGCATATTATTTCTATTCTGTACAATACAATAAACAGCCGCATAATATATCACATAATACACAAAAAGCTTTATAACCGCAAATGCTCCAATATGCGAATCCTTAAGAATCGCCAGCTTCTTTTCTTTATCTGCGTAAGAATTAAGAGCATCACTTGTATCCATATAGCCATCCAGATGAATCCCACCTGTCACTATCACAGGCAGCACCATAAGAATAAGAGATATGCTTATATCTGGCAATCCCATATGGGAGGCTATAATATACCATAAATACATTATTGCCCCTAGTACAAGTCCGACAAATGGAAAAAATCCCATAACATAACGCATATCCTTTTCTTCTAATTCAAGCTGCCAGACCGGCAGCTTTGAATACATTGAAAATGCAATTATCATTGACTTAATATATGTCATAATTCTCCTCTTTCTTTAATACCACAGGTATTGAATAAACAACCTCTATAACTCTGTCTGCTGCCTTGGCAAGCCTTATATTAAGTCCGCCAAGTCTTCTTATGTAGTCCTTCGTTAATTCATCATATTCACAGCCATCTGAAAACACCTCATTTGTAACAATTACCATATTATCACACTCTGAATACAGCCGCATACATTCGTCATATACCTCCTCAGGTCTTCCACCAGCCTCAAAGCATTCATTGGCTAACAGATTCGACAGACATTCCAGCAATACAGTTACTGTGCCTTCCCCGTTATTATTAACTTTAAGGCTGCCAGTCCTTATTTTCTTTGCGGCACAGCTTACCTGCTGATACTGTTCTATTGTAATAAAGCCCTTGCCCTCACGCAGCTTATGGTGTCTTGCTATTCTCTCTCTTCCTTCTTTACCATAAGGCTTCATGGCTGCAACATAATATTTCTTTCCTTTCCCTGCAAGCTGGCAGCATAGCTGTTCTGCATACTCAGACTTTCCGCTGCCGCTCACTCCTGTAACAAGTACTAACATTGTCTATAATCCTCATAAGCCGTTATATTTATATCCTCAAAGGTTGTATTCTCTTTATACACCTGCATAGCCATATCAAGCATCGGAAACAGCATAACTGCACCAGTTCCTTCTCCTAATGCAAGTCCGGCATGTATTGGTGCACTCTTGCCAAGCTCCTTTAAAAGCTCCCTCATAGCAGGTTCCCTGCCCTGATGAGAGGCTATAATATAATCTTGTACTGCAGGACATATTCTTACTGCTATAAGTGCTGCTACTGCAGATATAACTCCGTCCATAACAACCGGAAGCCTGTATATGGCACCTCCAAGATATACTCCGACAAGTCCGGCAATATCAAGTCCTCCTATACAGCTTAAAAGCTCTAAGGGCTGTTCCTTATATATTCCATACAGCTTCTTTGCCTGCCCAACAACCTCTATCTTTCTTTCAAGTCCTTTATCATCAAGACCTGCTCCCCTTCCTGTCACCTCTACCGGCTCAAGATCAAGCAGGATACATGCAAGTGCTGAGCTAGTTGTTGTATTTCCTATTCCCATCTCACCAGTAGCAAGCAGCCTGTAGCCCTGCTTCTTACACCACTCTGCCTGTGTTATGCCGGCCTGTATGGCCTTGATTAGCTGTGTATGTGTCATAGCCGGTTCTTTTAAGAAATTCTTAGTTCCCTTCATAACACATCTGTTTATCAGTCCTTTATATGTATCCAGCCTTCTTTTTACACCTGTATTTATATCTGTTATTGTATCAGCCGCAATACCGATATTGACCGGGATAACATCCACACCTGCACATTGTGCCATTCTGCATACACTTGATATGCCATCTGCCATATTGCAGCTAACTACTGCTGTTACCTCCTGGCCTGTCTGTGTGACACCTTCTTTAACTATTCCATTATCTGCACACATTGCAATAACAGCTCTCTTGTCTATACATACATCTGGTGTCTGCTGTATGCCTGCTATCTGGTTTATTATGCTTTCCAGGCTTCCAAGACCATATAAGGGCTTTGCTATACTATTCCAATGCTTACGTGCACCAGCTATTGCAGTCTTATCAAGCCTTTGGACCTTAGAAAGCTCTGCAAACAGCTCTTTAAAGGCTTTATTGGCATTATCCCGGTACTTCTTGCAGCCATTTATGAAGTTATCAGCTACCGCTTCGTTTCCATAGAAATATATATGTGGAAATCCCGCATATAAAGAAGCTGTTCCATATCCAGCAAGCTCCTGCGTTTTATCTGATGCCTTCACAACCTTATAATCACTTCCAGGACAGTCGCTATTCCAATAATGAAATTCGTGTGCTTTAAAGCTCATTCCCTTTTTTGCAAGTAAAGTATCCTTAGCCGCTGTAAGCATCATATATCCGAATCTTTGCAGTCCTCCTGCATTATAACCTTTTCCCTTTATAACCCCTGCCATTGGGTATATATTTCCCTCAGGTGTTTCCAGATATTCGTGAAGATACAGAAAACCTCCACATTCAGCTATACATGGAAGTCCATTGCCAAGCCTGGCTGCAATATCCTTTCTCATTGATATATTATCCGAAAGGCGCTTTGCGTACAGCTCCGGATAGCCCCCATACAACAGCAGCCCATCTATACTGTCTGGAAGCTTCTTATCTGCAAGCGGACTAAAAAACACAAGCTCACAGCCTCTTTCCTTTAAATAATCCAGATTATCATTGTATACAAAACAAAAGGCATCATCTTTTGCTACCGCTATTCTTACTGTTGTATTACCTGACACATTTTTCTTATTAGCTGTTTTTATAGCAGGTGCCTTATGTGACAGCTTAAGTATTCCTTCTATATCAACACTTTCCTTCATCTGTCTGGCTATTATATCAAGCTTTTCCTTAAATCCGGCAGTCTCATCTGCACCCACCAGTCCAAGATGTCTGCTTTCAAGCTCTGCCAGCTTTTTGTGTGGAAGATAACCTAATGGCTTTATTCCCATATTTTCTGCAATATTCTTTGCCTGCTCATACAGCCTTTCTGACATATTATTAAATATAACACCTTTTATATGGCTGTCTGCAACGTATTCCTT
>CAKRKK010000043.1 GCA_934358235.1 uncultured Lachnospira sp. | reverse complement strand
CTATTATAGGAGCTTTTATTAAGCCGTTTTCATATCAGCTAGTTCCATATATTATAGCGGAGAATCCAGATTTAAGTGCTACTGAGGCTATTACCCTTTCAAGGGATATGATGAAGGGATATAAGTGGAGGAGCTTCTGCTACAGCTTATCATTTATAGGCTGGTCAGTTCTTAGCTTTATGACCTTTGGTATTGCAGGTGTGTTCTTTGTGAATCCTTATAAAACAGCATTTTTTACGGAGATGTATGTTGAGTTAAGACAGGAGGCAAAGGCACAGGAGCTTGTAAATGCAGATATGCTTAATGATAAGTATCTGTATGAGAAGGCTTTGGAAGAGGAGCTTAAGGCTGCTTATCCGGATGTATATGAATGTATTAATCAGGAGGATCCAGAGGAACGGTTTATAGATGATATATCAAGGTCTGATATAAAGTATTTTATAAGGTTAAGAAAAGTGCTCGCAGACTGGTTAGGTGTTATTATTGTTAATTCAAAGGAAGAAAAACGCTTTGAGGATGCAAAGGCAGAGCAGATAAAGGCAGACAGATGTAAACAGGAGCTTCTTAGGGAGGTTTATCCGTCAAGATTGTTTACTCTTAAGGAGCATAGGGCGAATCTGGAGAGTACTGTGTATATGCGTAACTATTCGATTCCATCATTGATTCTTATATTCTTTTGTATGTCATTTATCGGCTGGTTGTGGGAGGTATCCTCACACGTTGTACTTTATCATTCCTTTGCCAACCGGGGAGTACTTCATGGTCCGTGGCTTCCTATATACGGCGCAGGAGGTCTTCTTATACTTATGCTCTTAAAGAAGTTCAGGGAAAAGCCGGTGGTTGAGTTTATACTTGCAGTAATACTGTGCGGAGTGGTTGAGTACTTCACAGGGCTTGTTCTTGAGCTTACACACGATGGACAGAAGTGGTGGGATTACACAGGATTTTTCCTTAATCTGAATGGAAGAATATGTGCAGAGGGACTGCTGGCTTTTGGAATAGGAGGAATGATTATAGTATATTTTGCAGCACCGCTGCTTGATAATTATTTCAGAAGAATAAAGCTTCAGATAATTATACCAGTATGTGCAGCACTTATGCTTATATTTATATCTGACCAGTTGTATACTAAAAAGCATCCTAATACAGGAGAAGGTATTACGTGCATGGAATATTCTGATATGAAGCTTTTTGCAGATGCAGCATTTTTATATACAGATGAATAATATGCAGTATATTAGACATCCTAATAATAAGATGCTCGTAGAGAGTATTTCTTATTATCAGAGCTGCTAATGGAGGAATGTAAGTTATGGTTCAGGATGTTGATAAAAGAAATGAAAGCTATAATGAATATGTAGAGAGTATAACTAAGAGGGCAAGCTGTCCTATTAACTGCCTTAAGGCTTTTATTATGGGAGGTTGCATATGCACCATAGGCCAGGTTATTACTAATCTTCTTAAGCTTGGAGGCTTATCTTATGACGATGCCTCCTCTTATACAACAATTATTCTTGTATTCTTAAGTGCAGTACTTACTGGCACTGGAATATATCCAAAGCTGGCAGGCTGGGGTGGAGCAGGAAGTCTTGTTCCGATAACTGGCTTTGCTAATAGTGTTGCATCACCTGCCATAGAGTATAAGAAGGAAGGACAGGTGTTTGGAATAGGCTGCAAGATATTCTCAATAGCTGGACCGGTTATTCTATATGGAATATTATTCAGCTTTATTGCAGGAGCCATATACTGGGTTACGAAGCTTTTTTAAAGCATTAATAGTATTAAAAATGAGAGGTACAATATATGTCAATGACACAGATAGAACAGCATTATAATAAGTTTAATGAAGAAAAGCGGCTTGATTCAAGACATGGTCAGGTCGAATACATAACCTCAATGAAATATATACATAAATATATAGATGAATTAAAGAAGGAATCGGGCTGCGATAATGAAGCTATCAGAATTCTTGATATAGGAGCAGGTACCGGCCGGTATAGTGTGCCGCTTGCGGCTGAGGGCTATGACGTGAGTGCGGTGGAGCTTGTTAAGCATAATCTGGGGCTGCTTAAGGCTAAGGCATCTTCTGTTAAGGCTTATCAGGGAAATGCACTTAAGCTTAAAAGATTTAGTGATGGACAGTTTGATATGGCTTTGCTTTTCGGACCTATGTATCACCTTTTTACGCATGAGGATAAGCTAAAGGCCTTAAATGAGGCAAAAAGGGTTGTAAGACCTGGTGGAATAATTCTTGTTGCCTACCTTATGAATGAGTATAGTGTCATAACCTATGCGTTTAAGGAGCAGCACATAACAGAATGTCTAAAAGAGGGCAGGCTGACAGAGGACTATCATACAATATCCACAGAAAAAGATCTTTATGATTATATGAGAACAGAGGATATAGCACAGTTGAATAAAGAGGCAGGACTTACAAGAGTAAAGATAATATCTCCGGATGGTGCTGCTAACTATATAAGGCCATATCTTAACAGGCTGACAGAGGAAGAATTCAGGGAGTTTATAAGGTATCATCTGTCTACGTGTGAAAGAGAGGATATGCTTGGAGCAGCAGCACACACACTTGACATACTAAGAAAATAGAATAAAAAAATATATATTGTATACACTACATGTTACACAGGTATAAAAGCTTTTTATAGAGGATTAATTTTATAGTGGATTAATAAAAGAAATGGAGTGTAGTGTATGATTGCAGGAAAACAGAGCATTCAGTTTGATAATCAGGTGTATATCAAGGCTGGGGCAAGTGTTGTTGGAACTAAGGAAAGAGGCGGACCGTTAGGCTCCTATTATGATGTTGTCGCTGATGATGATATGTTTGGGATGAATACGTGGGAAGAGGCAGAAAGCAGGCTGCAGAGCCTTGCCTTTGAAACACTTATGATAAAAGCCGGATACCAGCCTGATATGATAAGGTATATATATGCCGGCGATCTGTTAGGACAGCTTATAGCAACATCTTTCGGTCTTAAGTTCTATGATATTCCACTATTTGGCCTGTATGGAGCCTGTTCAACTATGGGAGAAGCTTTATCGCTGGCGGCTATGTGTATTGATGGTGGATATGCAGAGGATGTTGTGTCACTTGCTTCAAGTCACTTTGCAAGTGCAGAAAAACAATTCAGGTTTCCGCTTGGCTATGGAAATCAAAGACCGGTAAGCTCTACCTGGACTGTGACGGGTGCAGGTGCATATATAATAAGCAGTAATAATAAAGCTAATGCAGATTGTTATAAAGACTATGAATACGATGTGAGGATAAAAGGGATAACAACTGGAAAGATAGTTGATTATGGAGTTAAGGATTCCATGAATATGGGTGCATGTATGGCACCGGCTGCAGCAGAGCTTATAAGTGCCAATTATAAGGATTTCAATGTTAAAAATGGTTATTACGATATGATTATTACAGGAGATCTGGGTGATATAGGCAGAACAATACTTCTTGGGCTCTTAAAGGAAAAGGGAATTGATATCAGCAGCATATATACCGATTGTGGTATTCAGATATATGATTCACAAAGCCAGGGAACTATGTCCGGAGGAAGTGGCTGTGGCTGCAGTGCAGTAGTTCTTGATACATTAGTGCTTCGTGAATTAAGGGCTGGTAATATGCACAGGGTGTTATTCGTTCCAACCGGTGCGCTGCTTTCACAGGTAAGCTTTAACGAGGGATGGACAGTACCGGGAATAGCACATGGAGTTATATTAGAGGGCGTAAAGAAGAAATAGTGTTGTGTGTAGAAATGAGGAATATTATGGATTATATTAAAGCGTTTATTATTGGTGGAATGATATGTGCAGTTACACAGATACTTATGGAGAAAACAAAGCTGATGCCTGGAAGGATAATGGTCATACTGGTTACATCAGGTATAGTACTTGGGGCTATGGGAGTCTATGAGCCGCTTGTTAAGTTTGCAGGAGCAGGAGCAGGTGTGCCGCTTACAGGATTCGGCAATACACTATGGAAGGGAATGAAAATGGCAGTTGATAATTCAGGTTTTCTTGGATTATTCAAGGGCGGTTTCCAGTCCTGTGCAGTTGGCGTATCTGCAGCCTTGATATTTGGATATATAGCCTCCTGTGTGTTTGAACCGAAAATGAAGAAAAAATAAAAACAGATGCCAGATATTGTTATTGTCTGGCATCTGTTTTTTTATTAGCTATTATTAGTTTTTATTAGCTATTATTAGTTTTTATTAACTTTTATTAGCTGTTGCTATTCTGTTAGTGTGCTGTATCACCTGTCTGGCTGTTATTGCTTTTAGTAGTGCTTTGCGATGCTTCTGTGGTTGCTTTAGTTGCGTTGTTTCCTGCGGCACTTGTGGTTGTCTGGCTATTGCCTGTACTATTAGCAGCATTATTATTAGTTTTGTTAGAATTATTATTGGTTACAGCCGGTGTTACAGTCTTAGTCTGGTGAAGAGTACATAACTTTGTAAGCTTGTCTTCACTTATTGAATATTCAGCATCTCTTGTTGTGTATCCTGAATCATTGCTTCCGATAGAGTCGCTTGCAGGTTTCTTTGTTAATATTTTAGTTGAAACGTTAGTGCAGCCGGTATTGGCAATATCACCTGAATCATTGCATATATTAACCTTAACGTGTGTATCACAGCTTTCCGTAGGCTGGTTATCAACAGAAAAATATTCTGTTATTACACAGCTTCCGCGTGGATCTGCATCGCACAGACCTTCAACAGGAAGCTTGCCTGACTTAGAGCAGACAGCTACTTCCACAATATCATCTGGTTTTTCGAATTCTCCAGCAGATAAACCGCTGTGAACCTGTTCCATAATGGCACGCCATATTGATGTGTGGTTAACAGAGCTTACAGTTCTTGAATTATCATCATAACCAACCCATATGGATGCTGTATAGTAAGGTGTAAAGCCACAGAACCATATATCAGTATCAAACTGTGTAGTACCGGTTTTACCGGCAGTAGGCTGGTTTGAAACCTTTGCTCTCGTAGCAGTACCGGAACTTACAACTGACTCAAGACCACTTGTAAGAAGCCAGGCTGAGGATTCTTTAAGAACCTTGTGCGTTTCAGGAATGGAGTTGTCTATAAGGACATTTCCTTTGCTGTCAAGCACCTTTGTATAGTAGATAGGCTTGGTGTATACACCTTTGTTGGCTATAGCGGCGTAAGCGGCTGTCATATCTATATTGCTTACACCCTTTGTCATACCTCCGAGTGCAAGAGATTGTACAACATCGTGGCTTCCATTAACAGTATTCTGTGGTGACACGAGCGTTGACAGACCGAACTTCTGCAGGTAGCTGAAGCCAACAGCAGGAGTAATCTGCGTTAATACCTTTACGGCCGGTACATTCTGGGAACGCGTAAGTGCAGCACGTACTGTTATATAACCTAGATATTCACCCTCGGTATAGTTCTTTACAAGTCTTGCATCTGTTCCTGAATAATAATAAGGTGCATCATCTATTGCTGTTGCAAGAGTTATGGCACCGGTGTCAAGACCTGGACCATATGCTACAAGAGGCTTGATAGAAGAACCAGGCTGTCTGGCAACATCATTAGTTGCTCTGTTAAGTCCTCGGTCAGTGCTTTTATCACCGCGTCCGCCAACAAGCACCTTAACATATCCAGTTGACTGTTCCATAATAGAGAAGGATATCTGAGGCTGTATAACGAAATAAGCTTTTTCGTAGGTTACAGAGCCGCCTTTTTCTGTCATGGCATTTTTATATTGTTCGATATAGTTGTTTGCAGCGCCCTCATCATTCATTGTAAGGCTGAAGGAATCGTTTACATTTTCCTTAAACCATTTTTCCATATTATTCTGTGAATAATACGAAAATGTTCCATCAGTTTCCTTAACAGTCAGGTTATAGTTGATTGTAAAGTTCGAACCATAAGGAAAATAATCCGGATCGTTAAGTACAGAGTCAGCAGCATCCTGCATATCCATATCCTGTGTGGTGTAAACTGAAAGACCACCAGAATATATCATATTAGTTGCCTGCTGCTTTGAATAACCCTTCTGCTGCATAAGGTCGCTGATAAGCTGATCTATTACCTCGTCTACAAAGTATGAATAGCCAGAGGATGAGGCTGATGAAGCAACATCAATACCTTCAAGACGTGCATATACATCATCTTCAACGGCTTCGCTGTATTGCTCGGAATTAATATATTCCTGCTTTAACATGTTATTAAGAACGGCAAGCTGTCTGTCCTTATTATCTTCAGGATTCCTAAGAGGATTAAGTCTTGAAGGGTTCTTTGTTATAGATGCAAGTACAGCACATTCGCTTAAGGTAAGCTCGGAAACATCTTTATTAAAGTATCCGTTAGCTGCCGCCTGTACTCCATAGTAACCATTGCCTAAGTTGATTGTGTTAAGGTAATTCTCAAGAATACTGTCTTTAGACATAACAGTTTCAAGCTTTATTGCAAGATACTGTTCCTGAACCTTACGCTTTATCTTTTCCATAGTGGATTCGTTGTAGGCGTTAAAAACATTGTTCTTTAGTAGCTGCTGTGTAATAGTGCTGGCACCCTGTGACATCTCACCATCGGATACTGTTATCATGGCAGCTCTCATAATACCCTGAAGGTCGATGCCGTTATGCTGATAAAAACGTTCATCCTCGATAGCAACAAATGCATGCTGAAGTTCAATAGGTATCTGGTCTAGTGAAGCATATATACGGTTTGCTCCTGTTTTAGCAAGGGTTTGTATTTCGTTTCCATCATTGTCATATATCTTAGTGGCAAAGCCCTCAGGAGAGACATTGATAGAAGATATGTCAGGTGCACTCTGTATAATGCCCTGGGCGGCACCAAAAACAAGACATGAACCTCCTATAACAACTGCTATTGCACATACAAGCAGAAGCTTGATAAAAAATATGCCCAGCTTGGTTCTGAACTTGGCAGCAGATGAATTAAGAAGCTTTTTCTTTTGTTTTATGCCGTTTCCACCATAATTCATAATTGTAAAACCTCCATATTGTTCTGAATGGCAAATATGTGATATTATACCATATATTTATAGCATGGTCAAAGAGCTTTGGATATGCAGCAAAGCACAGCATAGTGACAGCATAGCGACAGTTTAGTGATAGCTTACCTGCAGCCAGTTATTATATAGAAAATGGAGAGAGAAGAATGAATATTATATTAGAAAACGGAGTTGGAGAAATAGAAGAAAAAAAATCACGTTTTATAGCTCATATATATAGTGTGAATAGCGAGGAGGAGGCAGAACAGTATATATATAAGATTAAGAAAAAATACTGGGATGCAAGACATAACTGTTACGCCTATATAATAGGAGATAAAGGACAGGTGCAAAGATTTTCTGATGACGGGGAACCTCAGGGAACAGCAGGAAAACCAATACTTGATATAATAAGCACCTCAGGTCTTGTTAACTGCCTTATTATAGTAACAAGATATTTTGGTGGAGTCCTGCTTGGCACAGGTGGTCTTATAAGAGCATATCAGGCAGCCTCAAAGGAGGGACTGCTTAACTCTGATATAGCAATGGTAAGTGACGGCATAGCTGCCAGAATTGTAACAGATTACAATGCCTATGGCAGATTACAGTATATATGTAGTGATACAGGAGTTGATATAACACAGGCAGACTTTGGTGCAGAAGTGATAATAATGCTTGTTGCAGATACCGCAAAAATGTGCAGTTTTGAAAAAAGAATTACAGATGCATTTTCGGGCAATATTGTCCTGACTGATAAAAAAAATGTTAAATTCTGCAAAAAAAGTTCAGGAGAAATTAAAATTTTGTGAAAAATGTTAAATAATTAACAATAACACTTTATGAAAATTATGAATAAAAAATTAACATTAGTAAATAAGCACAATTAGTATATTTTATTTGGGTAAATTGTTCAAATGGTTGTAAAAGTAGTGTAAAAAAATGTTAAAATAATAAGCATAATAGTGCAAAATTTACATAAAACATCAATTTTTAAAACTGTTAAAACTATTAAGTAAGAATATAAAAAGCAACAAAAGTTAACAAAATGTTAAAAAATATGAATGCGCAAAGCCGCATAAATACTGGGTTTCACAAAAAAATCAAAAAAAATACAAGAATTGTTAAAAATAGTCTTGTTAAAATAGTACAAAAATGGTAATATATCTATGTCAAAAACATATTAAGTGGGGCGACCCCACGAGAACCAAATGTTAGGGAGGTTTACAAGTTTATGAGAAAGACAGTTAAAAAACTTACTGCTGTAGGCTTAACACTTACATCAGTAATGGGTCTTGTAGCATGTGGAAACAACAATGCTTCAACAGAGAACAAAGCAACAGTAGATTGGGCAAGTGTAGAAACGCCAGAAGCTTTCACAGTTATGGTTGATGGTACAGTTCCTCAGATGGAAGAATGGGGTGACAAGTTCGATGAACAGCTCAAGGAATTAACAAAGCTTGACTTCACAGTAACACGTCCAGACCACAACTCATACTATGATGCAGTAGCTAACTCAATGCTCGATGCAAACGCTATGCCAGATGTTATCATTCTTTCATCTGACTACTTAGCTCTTTATGCCAGCCAGGGTCTTCTCTGGGATATGACAGATGCTTGGAACAATTCAGCAACTAAGGCATCAGGAAGACTTATCTCAGATGCAGAAAAGATTATGCAGGCTAACTATGTTAGAGGCGTAGATGGTGAGAAGGCTCTTTACGGATTCGTTCCTACACGTGGTAACGGATGCTGTACATATGTAAAGGAAGCTTGGGCTACAGCTGCTGGATATACAAAGGCAGATCTTCAGAAGCAGATGTCATATGATGATTTCTACAAGATGCTTAAGAAGATGAAGGAAGCTAAGGGCGTTGATTATGTAATTTCAGCTCCTGGTTTCTATTCAAAGGAAGCACCTTATACAAACTATCTTCCTGAATTCTATCAGAATGCACAGTTTACATTCTACTATGATCAGAAGGCTGGACAGTATGTGGATGGTTTCACTCAGCAGGAGATGAAGGACGCTCTTAAGAGAATCCAGACTGCTGTTAACGATGGAATTATCAATAAGGAATCAAGCACAAAGACAACAGCTACAGCACGTAACGATTTCAAGTCATCAGATATTAAGACAGAATCAGGTGTATTTACATACTGGGCTGGACAGTGGGCTGAGACTTTAAGAAGCTACTTAAAGGGAGCTGGTCTTGATGATTCAATCATACCTATGCTTCCAATTAAGGAACTTGGTAAGTATGCAGAAAGACTTTCACCATCATGGTGTATCACATCTCACGCTGCTGAGACAGGAAAGGCAGAAGGAATCTTTAAGTACTTCCTTGACAAGATGTTAGATGGTGGTGATATCCAGACACTTTGGGAATATGGTCCTAAGGGATATTACTACAACTTAAAGGATGACGGTTCATTCGATTTCCTTCCTAAGAAGTCTAACCCTAAGACATTGTACTCTAAGGCTCATCTTGACTGCAACCTTGTTCTTGCAGGATTCTCTAATGGTAAGGATCCTGGAAAGGCAGAACAGCCAGCTAACGTTACAGAGTGTTCAGAAATGTTCTTCAAGAACTCTCAGTTAGCAGAATCTCCAGCTATGACAGAAGAAGTTGGTAAGCTTATCGGTGATATCAACACAGAAAGATATGTTGTAGTTGATAAGGTAGCAAGAGGTGACTGGTCAATTGATCAGGGTATGACAGAATATACTAATACTGTTGGTTCTAAGGTAGAAGCAGCTCTTAAGTCATTAAATACACAGTTCGCTGGTAAGTAATTAGTGATTTAAACTACTTAATATGTGTTATTAGTGATACTTGTTATCACATATGGTCGTGCCAGGAGACCTGGTCTTCTGGCACGATATTTTGCTTATAGGTATAAGCGTATTGTTACTATAATATTAGGAAAGAAGGGTATAAAGATGCAGTGTAAGTCTTGTGGAACAGAGCTTCCTAAGAAGGCAAAGATTTGCCCTAAGTGTGGAGCACTCAATGGTAAACCAACTGGTAATACCAGATATCTGGCTATTATTGGTATGGTAATCATGTTATTAGGCGGATTACTTCCATTTGTTCAGTCAAACGAAGAACTTATGGATGGTTATACACCTAAGGCATATTCATTCGGTTTCATGAATATCAGCGTTACATTTATGTGGTATCTTTTCATGTTAATTATCGTTGCTGGTATTCTTTTAGTTGTTGCTAAGAAAGAAAAGTTATCAATTGTAACATCAGTACTTGCTACAGTTGTTGCATTTGTATCTATGTTTGCATTCCAGTTCTCTAGTACAGATGGTAAGACTAAGACTGGTGCATTAAAGTATGTATACCATAATGTTTCAGATTTATTATCTAATGGATATAATGGTAATACTTATTCAATCGGTTCAGGTGTATATGTTATTATACTTGGACTTATCGTTGCTATCGTAGGTGTATTCTGGGATGTTGTTAAGTTATTCAAGAAGGATCTCGGAGTAGATAGCAAGTATTTATCTAACTCATTAAATCAGAGTATTACGCAGAAGATGTTCTACTATAGAGGATTCTATATTATGTTCCTCCCAGTATTCATCATGATATTATTATTCTACTACTGGCCAATGTTAGGATGTCGTTATGCGTTTACATCATATGTATTAGCTAACCCATATTATATAGGTGTTTTCCACTTCCAGACTATGTTAAGATTCGATACATATTTCTGGCAGGCATTCAGAAATACACTTGTATTATCAATCGTTAAGTTAATACTTAATACAGGTGCCGCAGTTATTATCTCACTTCTTCTTAACGAGATTACTAACCTGGCATTCAAGAAAACAGTACAGACAATCATCTACTTACCTCACTTCATGTCTTGGGTTGTAGTTGCTGCTGTATTCAAGATGATTCTTTCAGTTAACAGCTCAGGTGTTGTTAATGGTGCTTTAATTAACATGGGACTTATCGATAATCCTATCGATTTCCTTGGTAGCTCTAAGTACTGGACAGGTACATTCTTTATGATGAATGTATGGAAGGATACAGGATGGGGAACTATTCTTTTCCTTGCTACTTTATCAGGTATCAGTCCTGATCTTTATGAAGCTGCACAGATTGATGGTGCTAACAGATTCAAGAGACTTATATATATTACTCTTCCAGCTTTAGCAAATACTATCATCACAGTATTTATTCTTAACCTTGCTAAGGTTATGAACCTTTTTGAATCAGTATTCGTTATGCAGAGTGCTGGTACATACGATGTATCACAGGTATTACAGACATACGTATACAACAAGACTTTCTCAGCATCATTCTCTGATTACGGTTATACAACAGCCGTAGGTCTGTTTAAGTCATTTGTAGGTATGATCCTCGTACTTGGTTGTAACTACGCAAGTAAAAAAGTCCGTGGACGTGGAATTGTATAGGAGGTTAGACGATGAGTGAAGAACAGTTAGTTTATAAAAAGAAAAAGAAAAAGTTCAAGATCTTCCCAATAGTCAATGCAATCTTCTTTATATTGGTTTCATTGTTAATTCTTTTCCCTATGTGGAAGGTTATTGTAGATTCATTTGATGCTCATTCAGCAACAAGCTTTAGATGGTGGCCAAATACATTCTCAGTAGGTGGTTATAAAGCTATTTTCTCAAGATCAGCTTTATATAGTCCATTTGTTATCTCAGTAGTAACAACATTAGTTGGTACATTCATGGGATTGTTGCTTGCTACACTTGGTGGTTACGTTCTTATTCAGTGGGATATGCCAGGAAGAAACTTCTTCGCATATATGTTATTATTCACAATGATTTTCGATGGTGGTATGGTTCCTAAGTACTTAGTTATGCAGAACTTACACTTACTTGATACATTGTGGGCGGTAATCTTACCTATGTCTATCAACGTATATAACTTAGTACTTATGAGAAACTTCTTTGAAGGTATTCCTGAATCGCTTTTCGAAGCTGCACAGATTGATGGATGCTCACCTATGGGTATATTCTTTAAGATTGTGTTACCACTTTCAAAGGCTGCCCTTGCTTCAATCGGTCTTATGTTTGCCGTAACATTCTGGAATGATTATACAAACTTCAAGATTTATATCAGAACAGATAAGTTATACAACTTCCAGATTAAACTTCGTAACATGGTTATGGATAGTAATATTCCTAACGATGACTCTGTAGATCCTAACACAATTGCTAATGCATCTACAATCGTTGCTATTTTACCATTCATGATTATCTACCCATTCTGTCAGAAGTACTTCGTACAGGGTGTTAACGTAGGTGCTGTTAAGGAATAATTGTTTATTAACAGCGTGTAGAAGTTATAGAATTGTTTATAACTTTTAGTAAATTTAAAAGACGGAAATGCTAATACCATTTCCGTCTTTTTTTATATATATGACTTTTTATATGTAGAAATAGTATTTTTCGTATGATAAAATTATAAAAGCAATGGAAGAAGGCCTTATGCATAGGTCGGGGAAAGTCCCCATGACAGTTACAGCATAATATAAGAATACAGATAAGGTGGTGTAAGATGCGGAAGTTAGTAGATGCTATTTATCTTGAGAATATAGAAGAGGTTAAACTGATACTTGAGAAGGAACCTAACCTGATAGATGAGAAGGATGAGCATGGTGTACTTATGGCTCTTTTAGCAGCAAAGACAGGTAATCTTGAGCTCGTAAAGTATATAGTAGAGTATTCAAGGGCAAGTATGAATATTCACGATGCCAATAATAAGAATATACTTCATTATGCAGCGATGTCAGGTAGTGTTGAAGTATGCAGATATCTTGTGGAAAGAGTAGGAATGTCCCCTTTATCAGGTGATATTAACCTTCTCACACCGTTTGAGATTGCACATCAGAACCATTTTCTTGAATTAGAGGAATACTTTGAAAAGAGTGTGGGACATAAGCTTGGGGACATGTACCACAATCCTATAAGAACAGGAATGTACCCAGATCCATCAATAGTCAGGGTGGGAGAGGATTATTATATGGTTAATTCTTCATTTATATATTATCCATGTATACCCGTTTCTCATTCTAAGGACCTTATACATTGGAGAATAATCGGATATGCAATAACTAATCCAGAATGGGCAGGAGTTAATGAACTAGAAGGTGGAAGAGGCTACTGGGCACCTGATATATCTTATTACAATGGCAGATTCTATATTACAGCCACATACAGACTTAATGATACAGGTACAGTATATAGGAAGCAGATAGTTGTAAGCTCAGAGCATCCAGAAGGTCCTTACAGCCAGCCAGCGATAATCGATGAGGATGGTATAGATCCATCTATATTCAATGATGACGATGGAAGAAGATATATGCTTCTTAACAGGGGAGCAAGAATATTTGAATTAAATGAAACAGCAACCAGACAGATATCTAAGGCGGAGCTTTTATATTACGGAGATAATAAGAGAGCACCCGAGGGACCTCATCTTTTGAAAAAGGATGGATATTATTATCTGTTTGAAGCAGAGGGGGGAACCGGACCAGGACATAGAATAACTGTGTCAAGAAGCCGTGAACTCAAGGGAATATATGAGCCTTGTCCATATAATCCAATTATGAGACAGAATAATCCGGATGAGATTATTCAAAGATGCGGACATGGTAAGCCGGTACAGACTCAGAATGGTGAATGGTATATGGTATATCTGTGTGGTAGAAAGATAGGAAGCGGATATAGCATATTAGGTAGGGAAACTGCTCTTGATCCTATTACATGGACTGCTGATGGCTGGCCGATAGTTAATAATCTTAATGGACCAAGTGCTCTTCAGGCAAAGCCTAAGCTTAAAGAGGTTATATGGGAATCTGAGGAAGATGATGATTTTAATGAATCTTATATAAGCAACGAATGGTGGTTTTCAAGAGTCCCTGATATGGATGGTTTAAAGTTAGAGAATTCCCATGCATATATTAAGGGAAGTCTGTATGACCTTGATTCTATGAGAGCCAGAAATATACTTTTAAGAAGACAGAAGCATTTTAAGTTTAATGCTGTATGTAAGCTGCAAATGCCAAAGCTTTATCCTGGACAGAACTGTGGAATGACCTGTTATTATGATGAGAATACATACATAAAGTTTGGTGTATTTGCAACCCTTGAGGAAAGTCCAAGACTTATGTTAAATATTATAGAAAAGATTGGCGAGAAGGTAGTAGAGCATCAGGGAATACAGTTAGATAACAGCAATCAGTATGTATATTTAAAGTGTGAAACTAATTATTTAAGAAGAACCTTCTCATATAGTTATAATGATAATGATTACAATAAGGTGGGAACACTTGATAATGTCTACTATCTGTGCGACGAGGGTTATAATAAAGGAAAAAGATTCACAGGTGCTATGATAGGTATGTATGCATATGCTGGAACATATGGAAGCCAGTATACAGATTCAGAAGGAAGACACGGAGCTGATGAGTATTATGCTGCCTTTGATTATTTCAGATATACTGCTATGTAAATGTTAGTGTTTACCTGACATAAAACTATTATTTATAGAAAATGTGCATAGAAAAGAAGCTTAGTGTGGGAAATCAATTAATGCACGCGGGATTTGTGTCTTTGCGCACACGACACAAGCTGGTTATGCACAAAAAACGTGCGCAGAAATGAGGATTAATATGATAATTAACAGAGATTTAAAACTTGAAGAGAACATATTTTCAAGGTTATCGCAGATAGATAGCCTTATAAATAACAAGGATATGTATGCCTTAGGCTTAAGATTTAATGCATTTGCAGCCTTATGCAGGGCGTTAAGAAGCGATGAGGCAGTAAAAGCCCTGACAGATGCACTTGATAAGGTACTTGCTTTAGATG
>CAKRKK010000042.1 GCA_934358235.1 uncultured Lachnospira sp. | reverse complement strand
ATTATGCAGGCTATATAGAAAGAACAACTCAGTATAAGTCTGTACCTGGTAATTTCGTTGATGTTAATGGAAATGTCATTGGAAAACATAATGGCATTATTCATTATACAGTAGGACAAAGAAAGGGGCTTGGACTTGCCATGGGACATCCTGTTTTTGTAGTGGCAATAAAGCCTGAAACGAATGAGGTTGTTATAGGTGAGAATACTGATGTGTTCTCTAAGACATTATATGCAAACAGACTTAACTTTATGTCGATAGAAGGCATAAAGGGAGGCTCTATGAGGGCTAAAGGAAAGATTCGTTATAGCCATAGTGGGGCAGACTGTACGATAAGAATGATAGATGATGAAACACTAGAGTGCACCTTTGACGAGCCACAGCGTGCTGTTACTCCGGGGCAGGCACTTGTGTTATACGATGGTGAGTATGTTCTAGGAGGGGGCGTAATTATATAACGCATTGATTAAAAGTATTAATTAAAAGTACTGATTAGTGGACATAATATAACATTTATTATACGTTAAAATGAACAGAGAAATGAGGTTAAATATGAATAAGCTGATATACATGGATAATGCAGCTACAACTTCTGTAAGACCTGAGGTCTTAGAAAAAATGATGCCATATTTTACAGATAATTATGCTAATCCCTCCAGCATATATAACTTCGCACAGAAAACAAAAAATGCAATCGAAGATGCAAGAAATATGATTGCTGATATTATTGGTGCCAATAAAGCGAATGAGATATATTTTACAGCAGGTGGAAGTGAGTCGGATAACTGGGCGTTAAAGGCAGCAGCCGAGACCTTTAAGGCTAAGGGCAATCATATAATAACAACTAAGATAGAACATCACGCAATACTTCATACATGTGAATGGCTTGAAAGTCAGGGCTATGAGGTGACGTATCTGGATGTTGATGATAAAGGAAGAGTTAATCCGGATGAATTCAAGGCTGCAATAAAAGCTACAACAATTATTGCAAGTATTATGTATGCCAATAATGAGATTGGAACTGTTGAGCCAATAAAAGAGCTTGGTGCTATTGCCCATTCAAATGGGGTTATATTTCACACAGATGCTGTTCAGGCATTTGCCCACGTTCCAATTAATGTTAAAGAAATGAATATAGATATGCTGAGCGCAAGCGGACATAAGTTTCATGGACCTAAGGGAACTGGCTTTTTATATATTAGTAACAAGGTTAAGGTGGGAGCTTTTATACATGGTGGCTCACAGGAGAGAAGCCGCAGGGCAGGAACACTTAATGTACCGGGGATTATAGGTATGGCAGAAGCTGCACGTATATCGGCAGCAGATATGAATAATAATATGGAATATGTATCAGGTATGCGTGATTATATTATAGACAGGATATTAACAGAGATTCCTGATGCAGTTCTTAATGGAGACAGGGAAAACCGACTTCCCGGAAATATGAATTTCAGTTTCAGGGGAGCTTTGGCTGAACTGCTTCTTATTATGCTGGATCAGAAGGGGATATGTGTATCAACAGGTTCAGCCTGTGCCTCAGGCTCTGTTTCCCCATCACACGTACTCCTTGCAACAGGTGTTGATAAGAGCATGGCAGGAAGCACAATAAGAATGACAATAGGTGAGGATATCACCAGAGAGGATGCCAATTACGTGGTTGATGAGCTTAAGCAGATAGTTACAAGGCTTAGAAGCACATCTTAGCAGTATGCAGGGGGTATAACAGAAAATTAACTTGTAAATTGTATTTTTAATGTATTTTCATAAAAATATCTTGATAAGCGTTTGTTACTGGTTATATAATGAACGACAGTTTTGTGCCACATATATATTTATTGCAGTTAAGCCTTAATATTGTGTAATGGTGCGAAGCTTAACACACAGGAATGGAGATATATTATGAAATATTTAAAACAATTCTTGATTATTCTGATTATATCATTAATCGGAGAAGTTCTTAATAAGCTGCTGCCTCTTCCGGTGCCGGCAAGTATTTATGGAATGGTGATATTATTTGCAGGGCTTTTGACGGGTGTTATAAAGCTTGAATCGGTGAAGGAGGCAGGAAGCTTTCTGATAGAAATAATGCCTGTAATGTTTATACCAGCAGGTGTTGGACTTATTTCCTCGTGGATTAATCTTAAACCAATAATTATTCCAGTATGTATAATTACTGTTGTTGCAATATTTACAGTAATGGGTGTTAGTGGACATGTTACCCAGTTTATTGTAAAGCACAGTAAGAATAAGGAACGTTATTAACATTGACGTTACAATGGGTATTACAATAGAACAGCTATTAGCTTTTTGATGGCTGTTGTTATAAATAGTATTAAGGTAGGGAGATTACATTACGATGAATAGTTTTTTTCTAGATTCTGCATTCGCGGGGGTATCTATAAGCCTTATAGCATATATGGCAGGTGCTGCTCTTAAAAAGAAATTTAAAATAGGATTATTTAATCCATTGCTCATATCAATTATTGTTACTATGATAATTCTAATAGCTGGTAAGGTCGATTATGACAGCTATAATGCAGGTGCTAAGTATTTGAGCTGGCTTTTAACACCAGCAACAGTATGCCTTGCTATACCGCTATATGAACAGCTTCAATTACTTAAAAGTAACTTTGTTGCTATTATGCTTGGTATAGCGTCTGGAGTTGTGACAAGTCTGCTGACAGTATTGGTATTATCCTTAGCTATGGGACTTACACACGAGCAGTATGTAACTATGCTTCCAAAGTCGATAACAACCGCTATTGGTATGGGCGTGTCAGAGGAGCTTGGAGGTTATGTAACCATTACAGTAGCGGTGATAGTTGTTACAGGCGTTATTGGTAATATACTTGCAGAGTTTATATGTAAGATATTCAGGATTACAGAACCAATAGCCAAGGGGGTTGCCATAGGTACGTCAGCGCATGCAGTAGGAACTGCCAAGGCTATCGAAATGGGTGAAATAGAGGGAGCTATGAGTAGTCTTTCAATAGCTGTAGCAGGTATTCTTACAGTTGTGGGAGCAAGTGTATTTGCTAACTTCCTTTAATGCCGGTTGTTTGGTTTAATAAGTGAATCATACGTTGATACAGTATATGTGTTATGCGCACCTGACACATACTGGTAAGTAAGAAGGTGCGCAGAAATGGAGCAGGTTATGATTATTACAATAGCCAGGCAGTGCGGCTGCCAGGGAGATGAGATAGGATTAAGACTGGCACAGGAATATGGACTTAATTTATATAATAAGGAACATATAATTAAGCTTGCTAAAGAAAAGAATATCTATGATAAGTTTCCATATTTCTTTTCTGAAATTCCTGTAAATGCGCTTATGCATACAATAAGTGATGATGAAGGAAATATTCTTCTTACGGAGTCAAAAAAAGCATTATGCCCTTTAATAGGTGATGAAAATTGTGTGATTATAGGCAGATGCGCTAATTATGCGTTTTCTGACAGACAGGATAAAGTAAGTATTTTTTTAAGTGGTGATAAGACAGCAAGAATCAGACATATTTCACAGAAGCACAATATTACTGAAAAGAAGGCTAAGATAGTTGTTGATGAAACAGACAGCAGAAGGCGGGAGTTCCATAAATACTGTTCTAATCAGGAATGGGGAAATGCAGCATACTATGATCTGTGCATAGATGAAGTAAAGACCGGTGTTGAAGGTGCAGTGAAGCTTATAAAGGAATATATTTCAACTATTAACCAGAAATAATTGATTAGAATAAAAAATATTGTTTTAGTTATAGTATATAGCCTATTAATGAATTGTATGTTATAATCTACCAATATCAGTAAATTATCTAACAATGTAAAATGTGTGATGATTTATCTGGTTATTAAATGATGAAAGGGAGATTGTATGACATTAGAAATTATATTAGTAGCTATTGTTCTTATTTTATGTATTGCAGCAGATAAATTCTCAGGTAAATTCGGCATGCCAGCACTTATTCTTTTTATAGGTATTGGCATGCTTTTTGGTTGTGATGGTATAGCCGGGATAGAATTTGATAATTTTCAGGCAACTGAATATATATGTAATATTGCGCTCGGCTTTATTATGTTTTATGGTGGCTTTAATACAAAGTGGAAAACAGCCAGACCAGTTGCTGCCAAGGCAATATTGCTATCAACAGGAGGAGTATTGTTAACGGCTGCATTTACGACGCTTTTTTGCTTTTATGTCCTGAACTTTCCTTTTGCTGAAAGTTTTCTTGTCGGAGCAGTTATATCGGCAACAGATGCAGCGAGTGTGTTCGCAATATTAAGAAGAAAGAAGCTTAATCTTAAGGATGGTGTGGCTTCACTTCTTGAGATAGAAAGTGGTAGTAATGATCCAGTTGCTTATATGCTTACAGTAGTTGGAATATCCATACTTAATGGTGATAATCTGTCTTCTGTACCATATGCTATATTTGCACAGCTTGTATATGGAACACTCATAGGTGTTGTGCTTGCGATATTTGCTATATATGTGCTTACTAAAACAGATGTAATTGCTAATGGGCTTGATACTATATTTATACTGGCGGTTGTCCTGCTTGGACTTGGACTATCACAGTATGTTGGCGGCAATGGATTTTTATGTATATATCTTCTTGGAATATTGTTAGGTAATAGCAAAATACGGAATAAAGGTAATATAGTACCGTTTTTTGATGGAGTAACAACACTTGCACAGATAGTCATATTCTTTATGCTTGGTCTGTTATCATATCCTCATATGTTTCCATCGATTATATTAACAGCAATAGTCATTGCTTTATTTCTTACATTTATTGCAAGACCAGCAGCGGTATTTGCCATCCTGCTTCCCTTCAGATGTTCAATAAGACAATGTATATTAGTATCCTGGGCAGGACTCAGGGGTGCTTCATCTATAGTATTTTCAATATTTGTTATGGCAAGCGGAAATGAGATGTCTAAGGATCTGTTTAATATAGTTTTTATGATTTCTCTTATGTCAGTAGCAATACAGGGAACGTTGCTTCCGGCAGTTTCGAGAAAGCTTGGAATGATAGATGAACAGAATGATGTAAGAAAGACCTTCAATGATTATCAGGAGGAGTCTGCTATAACACTTATGAGAATGTTTATACCAAAAGGGCATAACTGGGAGAATAAGCTTATAAGTGAGGTACATATGCCAACAGGTGCGATTGCACTTATGATAAAAAGAGGAAGGGAATCTATAATAACAAGAGGCAATACAAGAATACTTGAAGGTGATAATCTTATATTAAGTGTTCCTGCATATGAAAGCTCGGACAATGATTCCCTGGAGGAAATAATCATTACAGCGGATAATCCGTGGTGTAATAAGACTATACGTGAGTTGAATTTATCAGAAAATCTTATTATAGCACTTGTAAAACGTGGAGAAGAGAATATAATACCTGTTGGTGATACATTTATTATGGAAGGTGATATTGTTGTTATTTACCGCGGATAAGCAACGCAATTGGCAGCATAATTCTACAGCTTACAGCCAGTGTAAATAAAACTACTGATACAGGAAGTAAAAAATATAATAATAAAAGTATAATAACAATAAAAATACATTAATGATAAAATACATTAATGATAAAAATATTCTATTGGTAAAATATATATTGAACAGGTGGATTATTATGATAACTAATAAACAGATACAGATGTCGGAATCATTTATAAATAGTGCGGTTCTAGCAATATCAGGTGGCTTTCAGGATGCCTATACTTATTTTGTGAGAGATAAGGTGTTTTCTAATGCCCAGACAGGTAATGTTGTGCTTATGAGCCAGGAGTTTATGACAGGCAATATTACAGGTGGACTTAAATATCTGCTGCCATTCTTTGCATTTGGTTTTGGAGTGTTTGTTACAGCACAGATTAATGCCAGATATAAGATGGCAAAGAAAATACATTGGAGACAGCTTATTCTTCTTATAGAAATAATTATTCTTGCGGTTGTTGGTTTTATTCCAAGGTCATTTAATATGGTAGCCACAGTTCTTGTTTCATTTTCGTGTGCTATGCAGGTACAGGCGTTTAGAAAGGTTAATGGCTTTGCATATGCAAGTACTATGTGTATAGGTAATCTTAGAAGTGGTACTGACGCATTATCTGCATTTGTAAGAGAAAAAAGAAAGGAACCACTTATAAAGGCATTTCATTATTATGGAATAATATTCTTTTTCGCGCTTGGAGCCGGAATAGGAGGTAATCTTTCAGCAGGCTGGGGCATACACACAATATGGGTATGCTGTGTATTACTTATAATAAGTATGCTGCTTATGTGGTATGAAAAGTACAGGAGATAGAAGATTGGAATTCAGTAAAGAACAGACGGAAGCTATTAATTGTATAGATGGACAGGTGTGTATAGTATCGGTAGCAGGTTCAGGTAAAACCTCGGTTATTGTAGAAAGAGCAGACAATATTATAAAACAGGGAGTTAAGCCATACAGAATACTTATTCTTACATTTTCCAAGGCAGCAGCAACACATATGGAGGAACGATATGTAGAAAGCTATGGGAGTAAGGGCATACGTTTCTCGACAATCCATTCATTATGTTATTCTGTCTTAGTAAGAGCATATGGGCTTAAGCCGGAGGCAATACTTTCGGACAGGGATAAGCTGAATTTCTTTACGGAGCTTCACAGACAGCTTGTATACAAAAGAACTGATAGCGTGCCAGATGATTTTGATGAGTTTTATCGTAAGTGTGAGGAATATATAGCAGCAGAGGCTTTAAGGGAATATTATGAGAATACACTTGATTATATCAGAAAGCATAAGCAGAGTGGATATGATATAAGCCAGTATTTTGCTAAGCTGCCTGATGATAGCTGTAAGGACGCAGATACTTATGTACAGGAAAAAACTGTAGATAAGGAATATCTTAATATGGCATATGAGCAGTATAAACAGTATAAAATCGGCAACAAGAAGCTTGATTTTGATGATATGGTTATATACTGCCACAAATGTCTAAGCAGAAATAATAAGGAGCTGGAATACTGGCAGAGTGTGTTTGATTATATATGCGTTGATGAGTTTCAGGATACAGGAATTCTTCAGGCAGATATTATATATATGGTTGCCGATACAAAGAGAAATATATGTGTTGTAGGTGATGATGATCAGTCAATATATGGCTTCAGGGGTGTAAGTGATACAATATTTAAAGACTTTATGAAGCGTTTTCCTGATTCTAAAAAGATTATTCTTGGGACGAATTACAGAAGCCTTTCATATATAATAAAGGGTGCGGATAAGGTTATACGCAATAATCAGGTCCGGATTGAAAAGAATATGAAAGCATACAGGGCAGGAGATGGAAAAATCCATATAAGAGAGGTTTCTACACAGATAAGTCAGGCGGATAAGGTCATATCACTTATAAATGATCATATAAAGGGTGGAGGAGAACTCGGGGATATAGCAGTATTATACAGAGTTAAGAAGGAGGCATCAGTTCTTGTTAGTGCACTTGAAACGATAGGAATGCCTTTCTTTACAAGAGACAGAGTGGATGATATTCATCTTGCAATGTGTTATAAGGATATGCTTGCTTATTACAGGCTGTCCAGAGGAATACCAGAAAATGGTGATCTTGTGCGTATAATAAACAGACCAAAGAGATATCTGAAAACTAATCTTATAAGAAGCTGCGAATTCGACCGTAATAAAATATACGAGGCTTGTACTAAAAATGCCTCAAGGCATGACTGCTTAAGAATAAATGATACAATAAATGATATGTTTCTTGACTTCAGGAGCCTTTCTAAGATAGACAATCCTACGCAGTTTATTTACTATATTTACAATAATATGGGCTATGAGGAAAGTCTGTATGAATATGCAGAATATGTAGGGATGGACAAGGAAGAGGTTATGAACCAGACTGTTATGCTAAGAAAGGAAGCGCTAAAGTTTGATAATATGTCAGACTGGTATAATTATATAACTGACAGGGAATACAGACAGCGCATAAAGCAGGAGGAAGGACTGTATCTTAGCACGTTCCATGGTGCCAAAGGACTTGAGTGGAAGAAAGTGATAATAATATCAGCCAATGAGTATATTACACCCTATGCATATATGGGAAGGGTTGAGGATTACGAGGAGGAAAGAAGGCTGTTTTATGTGGCTATGACAAGAGCAATGGATGAGCTTGACATATTGTATGTGGCGGGAAATAGTAACAGCCGTCAAAGGTCAAGATATATAGATGATCTTATGGCATAAAATAGCTGGACTTTTAAGGCTTTTTTTCTCTCTTTTTATTTTTGTATATAAGTTATATATATGAATAATGTATAAATAATGCATAAATAATGAAAAAGTGTATTGAAATATTCTGATTAATAATACATAATTAACATTATGTCTGTTTATAGAGATTTAAAGTGATGCTTGTAGTAATACTTGGAGTGATATTTGAAGTAATACTTGGAGTGATACTTGGAGTGATATTTGAAGTAATGCTTGGAGTATAATACTTGAAGTGATATTGAAGGTTATATTAAAGTAATTATTAAAGGGAGCTTGTATTTATTGATGGAAAAAAAGGATAAGAAGAATAATTATATAATATTGGGGATAGTCATGGCAGTCAGCCTTTCCATTGCACTTAATATTGGAAATATATTTGGTGGAATAGGAACCTTTTTTAAGATAATCAACCCAATATTTTTAGGATGTATGATAGCGGTTATACTCAATGTTCCTATGGTAGCTTTATCGAGGCTTTTGGAAAAAGCATCCACGCGGCTTAAGTTTTTGAAAAAAGAAAAAACACGTAATGGAATCAGTCTTGTAATCACTATAATGGGAGTCGTTCTTATATTTGCAGTTATAATATGGATGATTATACCAGATCTTATAGATTCTGTATCGGGATTTGTTAAGAACTTTGACACCAATCTTAATACTGTAACACAACTGCTTGATAAATATAGTGATCATCTTTCACTCTTAAAGGACTACATAGATAAGATTGATTGGAATAATATATTAAAGAATGTTGGTAATATGCTTATAGGAACACTTGAAAATGTATTCACAGGCATTCCACAGATAGGTTCATCATTATTTAATCTGAGTATATCAATAATTATTGCCATATATATACTTATGGATAAAAAGAAGTTATTAAGACAAATGGGAAGACTAGTTGAGGCGGTGTTTACAAAGAAGG
The DNA here is from genome assembly GCA_934358235.1 of uncultured Lachnospira sp. GTDB lineage: Bacteria > Bacillota > Clostridia > Lachnospirales > Lachnospiraceae > Lachnospira. The sequence goes on along the minus strand of CAKRKK010000042.1, from coordinate 5,862 downwards.
TATCTACTAAGGTTGGAAGAGTTGTTAACCTTTTTGCAGAAACATATGCGAGCTTTCTTACAGGACAATGTGTTGAGTCATGTATACTTGCGGTACTTATGTTTATAACATTAAGTATATGCCGTATGCCATATGCCGGTCTTATTGCTATAATGGCTGCAGTATTTCAGTTTGTACCATATATTGGTACATTTATGGCGTGTGTTGTAGGTGCGATACTTGTACTTTTTACCAATCCTTTGCTTACAATCTGGTTTGTAGTGGTATTCCAGGTGGTACAGTTTGTAGAGGGACAGTTTATATATCCAAGAGTTGTAGGTAGCTCTGTAGGCTTACCAGCACTTCTTACACTTATGGCAGTATTCCTTGGTGGTAAGTTCTTTGGACTTATTGGTATGATATTCTTTATCCCGCTTACATCAGTTATCTATCAGTTGCTTGGCGATATGGTGAATAACAGGCTAAAGGATGAAGCGGAAGCGGTGGATACAGGGGAGAATAGTAATTAAAGAACTATATTGTTGTTGAATTCATTTATCTTGTTACGTTCAGAAAGAATTATAAATAATATTACGAAAAAATAGCTTCTAATATATCAACGTCAGGCACGCTCTTGCTACTATCCGCACGTAGTGGACACTAAGGCGCTAAATATAGCATAAATGCCATATTTACCGTCTAAGTGCCAACGTGCTCCAAGTACCTGACTAATGATATATTAGAAGCTATTTTATTTCACCCGTTAATATGTAGGCATATGATATTCCTAGTAAATGACTTGATAACTGAATTAAACAATATATAAAGTTTACATGATAGCCATTACCTCATATTCTTTAATGTCTTTATCATATACAATGATGTTTCCGTTGATTTCCTTACCATTTACTATAAGTTTTTTTATACCCTTCTGTGAATGTGCAGAATTATCGACGGTGATGTGATATATTGCATTTCTGAAACGCCTTGTAACTTTAAAGCCTTCAAAGGCTTCTGGTATGCATGGATCTATGCACAAGCCCTCGAATTCAGGACGGATTCCTAGTATATACTGTGATATGTTTGTGAATGTCCAGGCAGCGGTACCTGTTAACCAGCTATTTTTGGCTTCTCCGAAATGTCTGGCATCTTTGCCGGCTATCATCTGGGAGTAAACATACGCCTCTGTTTTATGTATATCACTTATATCCTGAAGATAAGCAGGGCATATTTTTTTATACACCTCAAATGCACGATTGCCATGCCCTACAACGGTTTCAGCTATGGATATCCATGGGTTGTTATGACAGAATATTCCGGCATTTTCTTTGTAACCCTCAGGATAAGAGGTTATTTCACCTAATTCAGGATGATAGCTTGTATAAGCAGGCTGCAGTAAAACTATGCCATATTTGGTGTCAAGAATAGCTTTAACAGACTCAAGGGCTTTAGTGGCAAGACCTTCTTTAACTCCGATTCCGGCCATTACGCAGAAGCCTTGCGGTTCTATATATATTTTGCCCTCATCACACTCGTGTGAACCAACCTTGTCTCCTGCAGCATCGTAGGCGCGGATAAACCAATCACCATCCCAGCCGTAGTTAATTACTGAGGCTATCATGTCATCTATATGCTTATCAGCTTCTTTAGCTTCCTCATCTAAACCTAAATGCCTGCATATAGCTGAATAATCGCGTCCATATCTGACATACATGCCTGCTATGAATACAGATTCAGCAACAGGACCATCTGAGGCTCCGGTTGTCTGGAAGGATTCACCTGGCGTAAGAGAAAAGCAGTTCAGATTAAGACAGTCATTCCAGTCGGCTCTTCCTATAAGAGGAAGCTTATGCGGGCCAAGATGGCTGGTTGTGTAATTGAAGGAACGTCGTAAATGCTCCATTAGTGGGGATGAATTATCTTTATTACAATCGAATGGAGTATCTACATCTAATATTGAATAATCGCCAGTTTCTTTAATGTAAGCAGCGGTTCCGGCTATTAACCACAAAGGATCATCATTGAAGCCGCTTCCGATATCAGAGTTTCCCTTTCTGGTAAGTGGCTGATACTGATGATATGCGCTTCCGTTTTCAAACTGGGTAGATGCGATATCTATAATTCTTTCGCGGGCATTGTCCGGGATAAGATGTACAAAGCCAAGTAAATCCTGACAGGAATCCCTAAAACCCATTCCGCGTCCGGTACCAGATTCAAAATAAGAAGCTGAACGCGACATATTAAAGGTTACCATACATTGATACTGGTGCCATATATTAACCATGCGGCATAGCTTATCATCACCAGCTTCAAGTGAAAAGCCCGATAACAGCCTGTTCCAATATGCTTTTAGTTCATTAAGGGAGCTGTCAAAGCCGTTATCAGACATAAGCTTATCAAGCATAGAGTGGGCATTCTTTTTATTTATAATGTCAGGAGCCTCCCATTTATCGTCCGGTGCATTTTCAATAAAGCCTAATATAAATATAAGGCTTGTGGTTTCACCGGGCAGCAGGGTTATATCTTTCTTAAAGGAGCCAACAGGTGACCATCCATCAGCAATGGAATTGTAACATAAGCCTTTTTCTACAGCTTCAGGCATAGCTGGACTGCCATAGGTTCCAAGAAAGCTGTCGCGTGCTGTATCAAAGCCATCGTGTGGCTTGTTCATTGCATATAAAGCATAGTGGCTCCGGCGTTCACGGTATTCTGTCTTGTGATATATGCAGGAATTGTTATTGTAGCTTTCAAGCTCAACTTCACCGGTGCTGAAATTACGCTGGAAGTTATTAAGATCATCAACGGCATTCCACAGGCAGAATTCAACGTAAGAGTAAACGCTGAAATGTTTTGTTGAGCTGGAGCTGTTTTTTAAAGATAAACGTGTGAGCTCACAGGCAGAACCAATAGGAACAAATGTGGTTACACTGGCTTCCAGCTTGTTCTTAGAGCCTTTATAGCTTGTATATCCAAGTCCGTGCCGGCATTCATAGGAATCAAGGGAAGTCTGTGCTGGCTGCCAGCCTGGATTCCATATAGTATCATTCTCCCTGATATAATAATAATGACCATTGTTATCAAGAGGCGCATTATTATAACGGTATCTTGTGAGACGCATAAGCTTTGCGTCCTTATAGAAAGCATATCCACCTCCGGTATTGCTTATTAATCTGAAGAAATCTTCACAGCCCAGATAGTTAATCCATGGAAGAGGAGTCTTTGGAGTTGTGATTACATATTCCTTATTGTCATCATCAAAATAGCCATATTTCATAATCAATCCTCATTTCTTATAAGATGTACCCTTCTTAAGGTAACTGTTATAGTTAAAATGTAATTAGTGGAAAACGATTAATTCTAATGATATACGAAAACGATTACGAAAAAGAAAAAACTAATGCTGTATTTTACTAAAGCTGTGAGGACATAAGTAATAATACAACATATGTAAAGTCTATTCACAGCTTAAATTAAATATGAAATAAAATAAATAGAATATTATCTTATATGCTGAGTATATTTAAATATGGCACAAAATGCAATAATAAATGAGAAAAAACATAAAAATAGTTAAAATACACAAAAAAGTATGAAAAATACAGCAAAATATATAAAATATCAAAAAAAGGTTGCATAAATATAAAATCAATGCTATATTAAATGTACGAAAACGATTAAGTAACTTTTAACAAACACAGATATACAATAAGTAAAGGTAAAGGGGCGATGCTATGGTTTCTATGAGGGATATTGCTGAAAGGTGCAATGTATCAGTTGCTACAGTTAGTAAAGCATTAAACAATCAAAGTGATATCAGCGAAGAAACTAGAAAGAGAATATGCCAGATAGCTAATGATATGGGTTATTATCCTAATTCAGCAGCAAGAGCTTTAAAGACAAACCGCTCATATAATATAGGGGTATTGTTAAAGGATAAAGCGCGTAGCGGTCTGACACACGAATATTTTTCAGCAGTGCTTGAGGGGGTTAAGGTTGAAGCAGAGAGCTGTGGGTATGATATTACATTTATTAATACACACAATGACAGCATGACATACTTTGAGCATTGCAGGTATCGTAACTTTGATGGCGTAGTTGTAGCCTGTGCAGATTTTGATGATCCGGAGGTTAAGGAGCTGGTTGATAGCAGAATTCCCAGTGTGACTATTGACTATGTGTTTAATAACTGTACTTCCGTTGTATCAGACAACATAAGGGGGATGAGAGAGTTAGTCCTTTATGCATATAAGATGGGACATCGAAGGATTGCTTATATACATGGAGAAGACGGATCAGAAGTAACTAAAGAAAGATTAGCGTCATTTTATAGAACGCTTGATGAACTTGATGTTGAGGTTCCAGATGAATATATTAAGTCATCGGAATATCTTAACTCGGTTCTGGCTGAAAAGTATACATATGAGCTGCTGGATATTAAGAATCCACCAACGTGTATATTTTATCCGGATGATTTGTCATATTCAGGAGGCTTGAATGCAGTTCGAAGCAGAAACTTAAAGATTCCAGCGGATATATCTATGGTAGGTTATGATGGAATCAAGCTTTCCCAGATGCTTAGTCCTAAGCTTACAACACTTAAGCAGGACACAGGCGAAATAGGCAGGTTAGCAGCGAAGGAGCTTATTGAAGGCATTAATAACCCTAAGACAGCATTAGTGAAACGGCTTGTTGTAGGTGGAGAGCTTCTTGAGGGAGAAACGGTCAGAAGGATATAAGTCTTTAATAAGACTTAAGTTTAAGGGGAACAATTTACAGAATGTTTGTTTGAGGAGGTATTGTTATGGTAAAACGTAAATTAGCAGGTTTATTCTTAGCAACAACTATGATTATGGGAACGCTTGCAGGCTGCGGAGATTCGGGCAGCAGTACAACAGCAGCCAAGGTTAATACAGATGAAAGTGCACAGGGAAAAGTGCTTAACATCTATTGCTGGAATACTGAATTCCAGGACCGCTTTAAGTATTTTGAAAAGTCAGGTAAGCTTCCATCAGATGTAAAGGTTAATTTCGTAGTTACTCCTAATGAGAATAATGCATATCAGAATGCACTTGATGCCGCATTGTTGAAGCAGAACGATGTTCCGGCAGATGAGAAGATAGATATATTCCTGATTGAAGCCGACTATGCATTAAAGTATGTCAATAGTGATTACACACTTGATGTAATTAATGATATTGGATTAACAAAGGATGATGTAGCAGACCAGTATCAGTACACTAAGGATATTGTCACAGATTCTAATGGCAACCAGAAGGGTACAACTTGGCAGGCTACTCCGGGACTCTTTGCATATAGACGTTCTATTGCAAAGGATGTGTTAGGAACTGATGATCCGGATAAGGTTCAGGAGGCTCTTTCTACCTGGGATAAGTTTAATGCAGTAGCAGAAAAGGCTTCTGAAAAAGGTTATAAGATGCTTTCAGGATATGATGATTCCTATAGAGTATTCTCTAATAACGTGTCAACACCTTGGGTTGATTCTAATAACAAGATAACAATTGATCCTAATATTATGAAGTGGGTTGATCAGACAAAGACATTCACAGATAAGGGATATAACAATAAGACTTCTCTCTGGGATACATCGTGGGCATCTGATCAGGGACCTAAGGGTAAAGTATTTGGTTTCTTCTATTCAACTTGGGGTATTAACTTCACACTTCTTGGTAACTCACTTGAAAAGCCAGTAGCAGAGGGTGGTAAAGAGGAAGTTGGTAATGGTATATATGGTGACTATGCAGTATGCCAGGGTCCACAGAGTTACTACTGGGGCGGTACCTGGATCTGCGCAGCAGCCGGAACAGATAACCCTAACCTCATAAAAGAAATTATGAAGACATTAACCTGCGATAAGAGTACAGA
>CAKRKK010000041.1 GCA_934358235.1 uncultured Lachnospira sp. | reverse complement strand
ATCTTGGCGGAGATCAACAGTTATGTGCCCAGATTGAGCATAATCAGCTGGATCTTGTAATCTTTTTAAGAGATGTGGAAACACCAAATATTCACGAACCTGATTCTAATAATATATGTATGCTTTGTGATATGTATAACATACCATTGGCGACTAATCTGGCAACTGCAGAGCTGCTGATTAAGTCATTAGAGCGTGGTGATATGGAATGGAGAGAGATATATCAATAATTAATTATATAAGCTGTCGCATTATGCAACCGTAAGTGTGTTGGTGTGACAGCTTATTGTATATAGGAGGAATAGGTGATTAATGTCTAGTAGTAAAGTAGTCAGATATAAAAGAAGACCTCGTGCTGTGGCACTTATATTTGCACTTGTACTGATATATATAATATGTTTCTGTGTTCTATATATGACCAAATCAAAGGTTCAGACATATGAGGTAAATACGGGCTCTCTTACTAATAATGCAGTATATACAGCTATTGCATTACGTGATGAGAGCGTTTATTATTCTTTGTATTCTGGTGATATTAATTATTATCAAAGAGAAAATACCAGGGTTAAAAAGGGCGATACAATATATTCAGTAGATGAAACCGGCAGAGTTTCCGAGATACTATCAAGCTATAATAAGGTTGGTGAGAATTCTCTTTCAAAGCAGAATCTTGCTGATATAAAGTCAACGCTTAATAATTATAAAACGGATTATGATGGAAGTGACTTTTCATATGTATATGATCTTAAGTCTGATATTAACGCAACTGTGTTGCAGTCAATCAATGAGAATATTATGAATAACATAGATTCAATAGTTGAGAGTACAGGAAGCCAGAATCTGTTTAGAACAATACAATCAGAGAGTAATGGAATTGTTGTTTATACTGTTGATGGGTACGAAGGTAAGGTGCCGGAGACTATAACGGCTACTGACTTTAACCGGGATAATTATAATAAGAATAACCTTAAGACAGAGTCATTAGTAGTATCTGGCAATCCAGCATACAAAATGGTTACAAGTGAAAATTGGTGTCTTATGATAAAACTGACACAGGATGACATTAATAAATATGGTCTTCGATCAAAGAACTATCTGGATATCAAGGTTAAGAAGGATAATATGGTCTTTAGATGTGGATTCTCTATTATAGAGAAAAGCGATGGATATTACGGAAAGCTTTCATCTGATAGTTATATGATACGATATGCCTCAGAAAGATTTCTTGATATAGAGCTTGTGACAACTGGTAAAAGTGGTATGAAAATTCCTGTTTCTGCAGTAACTGAGAATGATTTTTATGAAATTCCAAGAGATTATATGACAAAGGGCGGAAATAGCAATAATTATGGATTTATTACAGAAAAGTATGATGAGAATGGAAATATAGTCCCTTTATTTATCGAAGCTGATATATATAAAACAACTGACGATTATGTATATGTAAGTAAAGAGGGCTTTGATTCTGGAACTGTAATAGTTATGCCTGATTCTACAACAAAGTATGTTATAGGCCAGGTTGCAAGCCTTAAAGGTGTATATTGTGTAAATACGGGGTACACAATATTCTGTCCGGTTGAGATTATAGATCAGAATAATGAGTATTATATTGTTAAGCAGAACATAACGCATGGAATAACAGTATATGACAGAATAATATTAGATGCTGATAAATACAAACCAAATGAAATGATATATTAGTTAATAAAAAGGGAGGCATTGAAGTGCTAAAGGATAATCTTCGTATAGTACAGGAAAATATTATTAAAGCGTGTGAAAAAAGCGGACGTAATCCAAAGGAAATATGTCTTATTGCTGTAAGTAAAACAAAGCCTAAGGATATGCTTATGGAAATATATGATTGCAACATAAGACAATTTGGTGAGAATTATGTTCAGGAAATGGTTGATAAGGTTGATTCACTTCCAGATGATATTGTCTGGCATATGATAGGACATCTGCAGCGCAATAAGGTTAAATATGTTGTAGGAAGAGCTGCTATGATACATTCTGTTGATTCATTACGGCTTGCCGAGGCTATAAGCCAGGAGGCTTTAAAGAAAGGTATTGTAGCTGATGTGCTGATAGAAGTAAATGTGGCATTAGAAGAGAATAAGTTCGGATTAAAGACAGAAGAGGTCGAGGCTTTTGTTAAAGAAATTGCTGTATTAAAGGGAATCCGCGTGAGGGGATTAATGACGAGTGCTCCATATGTAGCTGATCCTGAGGATAATCGTATATATTTCAGACAATTAAAGCAATTATGTGTTGACATTAATGCTAAAAACATTGATAATATCTATATGGATGTGCTTTCAATGGGTATGACTAATGATTATATGGTTGCGATTGAAGAAGGTGCAACTCATATAAGAGTTGGTACAGCGATATTTGGCGCAAGAGATTATTCAAACAGATTAAATTAGTAATAATATTAATTAATGTACATGCACAAGAATAATATATATAGGGAGAGAGAGTATGAGTTTTGTTGATGGTTTCCTTAATCTTTTTAAGGTTCAGGATGATGAATTTGATGATGATTACGATTACGATGATGAGTTTGATGATGACGAGGAGGAAAAGCCATCCTCAAGGAAGAAGTTATTTTCAGGCTCTAAGAAATCCAATGATGATAATGAAGATACTGCTGCAGTAAATGATAAGCCAAGATTTAGTTCAAGAGCGAAGGTTGTTCCTATAAAGCAGAGCTCAAGAGGTCTTGAGGTTGTTGTTATCAGACCAGAATCTATGGAAGATGCAAGTGAGATAACAGAAACATTACTTACAGGAAAAGCAGTTGTTCTTAATCTTGAGGGCATACATGTTGATATTGCACAAAGAATTATAGATTATTCTGCAGGTTCCTGCTATGCAATCAGTGGTAACCTTCAGAAGATTACTAATTACATATTCCTGGTGACACCTCCTAATGTAGATATATCAGGTGATATACCTGAGATTGTTGCAGGTGGCATTGATTTAACTTCATTCAAGAATAATGATACTAAGTTTTAAACTATAATATTGCTGCCACTCCTTGTAGATGTCAAGGGGTGGCAGTTTCTGTAAAGATAATATAATAAAGAAAGAGGAATTACTTATGTCAAAGTGTATTAATGTGAAATATGAGGAAAAGCCTTTGTATGATATAGTAATCGAACAAAGCTTCGACAGATTAGCAGAGGAATTTAATAAGCTTCAGGTTACAGGAAGAAAGCTTTGTATAGTATCAGATAGTAATGTTGCAGCCTTATATGCAAAAACTGTCGAAACAGAGCTTAGCAGAACTGGAAATAAGGTGTTTACGTATGTGTTTCAGGCAGGCGAGGAAAATAAGAATCTGAATACAGTTGAGGATGTATATGAATTTCTTATACAGAATCATTTTGATAGAAAAGATATGCTTGTTGCACTTGGTGGCGGCGTTGTTGGAGATCTTACAGGTTTCACAGCAGCAACCTATCTTAGGGGCATTGATTTTATCCAGATACCAACTTCATTACTTGCACAGGTTGACTCAAGTATTGGAGGAAAAACAGGGGTTGATTTCAGAGCTTATAAAAATATGGTGGGAGCATTTCACCAGCCAAGACTTGTGTATATGAATATATCTGTATTGAAGAGTCTTAGCAGAAGATTATTTAATTCAGGCTTTGGTGAAATAATAAAACATGGTCTGATTAAAGATATAGAATACTATAACTGGCTTGAAACCAATGCTGACAAGATTAAAGCACTTGATGCAGATACACTCGAGCATATGATATATGTAAGCTGTAATATTAAAAGAGAGGTTGTAGAAAAGGATCCAAAGGAAAAGGGAGACAGGGCACTTCTTAATTATGGACATACCTTAGGACATGCAATCGAAAAGCTTATGAACTTTTCATTGTATCATGGAGAATGTGTTGTTCTTGGAATGCTTGCAGCACTTAGGATATCAGTTAATAGAGGATATATCAACGCTGCAGAATACGAAAAAGCAATAGATATGTTTAAGCTGTATGAATTTCCATTATCTGTAAAGGGGATTGATGCAGGAGCAGTCATAAAGGTTTCTAAGAGTGATAAAAAGATGGATGCCGGCAGAATTAAGTTTATTCTGTTAAAGAATATAGGAAATGCTTATATAGATTATGAGGTATCTGATACAGAGATGAAGGATGCCTTAAAAGATATATTACAATAAAGGAATAAGTATATGAGTAATTCGGTTAATAAAGATAATAAATTACATATTAAAAGCCTGGTTTTATATATAATAATAACAGCGGTATTAACGCAGATAGATCAGGTGACAAAGTATATAGCTGAGAAACATTTATATATGAAAAATGATATAGATATTATAAAGGATGTTCTCACACTGACATATCTAAGAAACAATGGAAGTGCATTTGGCATGTTTAGTGGCAGGATTATTGCATTTGTTATATTGACGGTTATTATTGTTGCTGTAATTACATACGTTATTATAAGAATGCCGGTTAACAAAAGATTTCTTCCCATGTATGTTGTATGCATAATGCTTGTTTCAGGAGCAGCAGGTAATTTTATTGACAGAGTAAGATTTGGCTATGTAAGGGATTTTATATATTTTAAACTCATTAACTTCCCTGTATTTAATGTGGCAGATTGTTATGTTACGATAGCTGTTATTGCATTTATTATTCTAATTCTTTTTGTATATAAGGAAAATGAATTTGATTTTCTTTCAATTAAAAAGTCTGTGGATAATAATGAAAATAAGAAATGAATATTAATTAAATTGACAAAAATAAAGGATAGATTTAGTAAAATCATTGTGTGTGCAGATGGATAATATTAAGAGTCAATGCTTTGTTGTTGAAGCTGAGGATATTAATACAAGAATAGATAAATATATTTCAGATAAGCTTCCTGATATGTCACGTTCACGTATTCAGAAGCTTATTGAGGATGAGCTTATAACTGTTAATGAAAAAAGTGTTAAGTCTAATTATAAGATTTCTGAAAATGATATTATAATGGTTACAATACCGGAGCTTGAAATACCCCAGATTGTGCCAGAAAATATTCCATTAGATATAATATACGAGGATAATGATATAATAATAGTTAATAAGCCGAAGGGGATGGTGGTTCATCCTGCTGCTGGACATTACACAGGAACTCTTGTGAATGCACTTATGTATCATTGCAGGGATAATCTTTCTGGAATTAATGGCGTATTAAGACCAGGAATTGTTCATAGAATAGATATGAATACTACAGGTGTGCTTGTTGCGTGTAAGAATGATTATGCGCATAATTTCATTGCAAACCAGTTAAGTGTACATTCAATAACAAGAAAGTATTATGCGGTTGTACATAATGGCTTTAGCGTACAGGAGGGGGTTATTGATGCTCCAATAGGAAGAAATCCAGTTGATAGAAAGAAGATGGCGATTGACCGTAAAAATGGCAGGAGAGCTGTTACACATTACAGAGTGTTAGAGCAGCTTGGAAAATATAGTTATATAGAATGCCAGTTAGAAACAGGACGTACACATCAGATAAGAGTCCATATGTCTAGTATAGGGCATCCATTACTTGGGGATGATGTATATGGAAGTGGAAAATCACCCTTTAAGCTGACAGGTCAGACGTTACATGCGGGAGTTTTAGGTTTCATTCATCCATCAACTAAGGAATATGTTGAATTTAGTGCACCACTTCCAGAATATTTTGAAAGGGTGCTTGAAAAACTAAGAAATAATAATATATAGGTTTAAATGAGGATTATATGAGAAGAAAAGAGTTTATTGATATAATACTTAACGGAATATCAGATACATTTGATATATATCATAATTACTGGTTTGAGAACAGAAAGTTTGTCATATACGCATATAACTATAAAAACCGTGATAAATTCAGCACAACAGATTCCGCAAAGCTATGGAATGTAAAGTGTTATGAGCATTTATTTTTTATTAATTGTGATGATTTGGGAATTAATGAATTAGATGATTTGTTAAGCTTCACAGTTGAAAAGATTGAGCCTCATTTTGTAAGGAATGATAATAAGCTGCCCTGCAGGAATCATATGTATTCATATATATCGTTTATTATTATTACAAGGAACCTGCCATCAGATGAGGTTATAAAAAGGATTAAAGGAACTAATATTGTTAAGCATTATATGTTTGGCACACGGGGTTACAGCAATGTAAGACTTGTTTGTGTTACTCCTAGTCAGAATAGTGTTATCTCGAATAAATATGGAAAAGATATTTCAGAATATTTAAACAATATGATTAATTCTGCGGGTACAGAATAGTTGTATTATTGAAAAATTTGTTAATTTTTCTAAAATAAAATAAAATTTAAGAAAAATTGGTAGATTTTACATACAATTTAATGTATAATAAAACAAATAAAAAGTGCGTAATGTTTAACATTATTGCAATGAGGAGGTAAGCATTATGGATGGAAGAACAGTAATAACAATAGGACGTGAGTTCGGAAGTGGTGGACACGAGATTGGAATGAAGCTTGCAGAAAGATTAGGAATTAAATGCTATGATAAAGAGCTTCTTGAACTTGCTGCAAAGGAAAGCGGATTGTGTGAAGAATTGTTTGCCTCACAGGATGAAAAGCCTACTAACAGTTTCCTGTATTCTTTAGTTATGGATACATATTCATTAGGCTATACTAATTCATATCTGGATATGCCTATTAATCATAAGGTTTTTCTTGCACAATTTGATGCAATTAAGAAGCTTGCAGAAAAGGAATCCTGTGTTATAGTTGGCAGATGTGCAGATTATGCACTAGAGGATGATCCTTTTGCCGTAAGTGTATGGATTAAAGCAGATCTTGATGAAAGAGTTAAAAGAATCAAGAAATTATACGAGCTGAATGACTCTAAGGCTGCAGATCTTATCCAGAAGACTGACAAGAAGAGAGCAAGCTACTATAATTACTATTCTAGTAAGAAGTGGGGAGAAGCTAAGAGCTATGATCTTTGTATAGATAGTGGTCTTGTTGGAATAGAAGGTGCCATTGAGCTTATTCTTAAGTTTATAGAGCTAAAGGAAAAGAATCAGGGTATTTCAGATTAATAAATTAATGGTTTAATCTTCTAAGTAAATATATTAGTAAGTAAATATATTAGTAAATAAGTTAGTAATTAAGTTAATATAAATGTTAGTGAATATAGACGATAATGTTGAATAATTATAATGGTTGGTCAATATGGAAATACGTGGTTATAAACGCATTAAGAAAAAAGATATAAGACGATGGTTTAAGGGTAGCAATCTGATTTTGTACATATTAATATTATTGTTAATGTTTGCGCTGATATTATTCGCATATAAGACAATTATTGGCATGCATAACGATAACATTGGAAATGAGCAGAATCAGGAGGATACCGTATACAATACAGAGACTTCAGATACAGGTACAACAGCATATATTGCCAGAAACCAGTCGTATCATATTAAAATCAATGTATCAAAGAATATAGCTGTAATATCAGGTATTGACAGCAATGGTGGTATAGGCACTACCGTACGTGCTTTTTATGTTGCTGTTAATAAGAATATTAAAACAGGTTCAACAGTAATTTCTGATAAGTCTGAATGGAAGAAGCTGGATAATGAAGGATATGCTCATTATAATACAAGACTAGATAATTCAGAGTATATATGTTCAACGCCTTACTTTACCAAAACTATCGGAAATATGAATATTGATGAATACAATAAAATTAGCACAAGTCTTTCCTATGGTTCTATATTTATGACACCTGCCGATGCGAAATGGATATACAATAATTGTGGAGTTAATACAGTAGTTGAAATATTAGCTGATTTCGATATTCCATCTGATGCACACATAGCTGAATTCAAGAAGTATAATTATATAGATAAGCTTGAAGAGTAAGTTATATATACTATATACAATGTATATTATACAATCTACATTGATAAGGCTGATGGCAGAAACATAACATAATATTTGATTATAAGTTCCGGAAATTGTTGTATTACAGTTTCTGGAACTTTTTTTGACTTAATTAAGCATAATGTGATATACTTAATCAGTTATTTTAATGTAAATTAAATAAGCTAAACGAAAAACAAAAAAGGGAGAATATTTATGTCGCAGATAATTATTATGGCAACAATTATTATTTATCTTGTTGCTGTTGTCATCATTGGTGTAGTATGTTCTAAAAAGAATAATGCTGTTGATGATTTTTACTTAGGCGGAAGGAAGCTTGGACCTTTTGTGACAGCTATGAGTGCTGAAGCATCAGATATGAGTAGCTGGCTGCTTATGGGACTTCCAGGACTAGCTTATCTTACCGGAGTTGCAGATGCAGCCTGGACAGCTATTGGATTAGCAATAGGAACATATGTTAACTGGCTTATTGTAGCTAAAAGAATAAGAAAGTATACACAGGCCTATGATGCATTTACTATTCCGGATTTCTTTTCCAGAAGATTTGGTGATGATAAGAAAATATTAACATTAATATCAGCCATTATTATTGTTGTATTCTTTATTCCATATACAGCATCAGGTTTTGCTGCCTGTGGAAAGTTATTTTCGAGTTTATTTGGATTCAATTATGTGGCTGCTATGATTATCAGTGCAGTTATTATAGTGGCATATTGTACATTAGGCGGCTTTCTTGCAGCTAGTATGACTGATCTTATACAGAGTATTGTCATGACAATAGCGCTTATTGTAGTTGTTTTATTTGGAATTAATGTAGCTGGTGGACTTGATGCGGTTATATCAAATGCTAAGGAGCTTCCAGGTTATCTTGGATTATTTGACACATATTCAGCAGCAACCAATTCGTCAGAGCCTTACAATTTGCTAAAGATTGCATCAATGCTTGCATGGGGACTTGGCTACTTTGGTATGCCACACGTTCTTTTAAGATTTATGGCAATTGAAGATGAAAATAAGCTTAAGTTATCAAGAAGAGTTGCTACAATATGGGTTGTTATTTCATTAAGCGTTGCAGTATTTATTGGAATTGTTGGACTTAGCATGACAAAGGCAGGAGCAATAGAGGTGCTTGAGGGAAGTGCATCAGAAACTATAATAGTAAGAATAGCTCATCTGCTTTCTACACACGGCATTCTGGTTGCTATCGTTGCAGGAGTTATTCTTGCAGGTATCCTTGCAGCGACAATGTCAACTGCAGATTCACAGTTACTTGCAGCTTCATCTAGTATTTCACAAAACATAGTTACTGAAGTATTTGGCATAAAAATGACTAAGGAAAAGTCTATGAATGTTGCCAGAATAACTGTTGTTATTATTTCTATTATATCAATTATATTAGCTTCAAATCCAAATAGTTCTGTATTTGAAATTGTTTCATTTGCCTGGGCTGGCTTTGGTGCTACATTTGGTCCAGTTGTTTTATGTGCTTTATTCTGGAAAAAGGCTAATAAGTATGGAATAATGTCTGGCATGCTTGCAGGAGGTATTATGATATTCGTATGGAAATATGGAATATCAAAGCTTGGTGGAATCTTTACAATATATGAGCTGTTACCAGCATTTATAGTTGCTTTATTAGTGATTATTATAGTCAGTCTGGCAACAGGTGGTCCTTCTAAAGCTGTCATTGATAAGTTTGAGGACGTTAGAAATAGCTAAAAACATAAGAAAATAGATTTATATATCAATAACGCCGATAAACTGAGATTTATCGGCGTTATTGATTTTAATATATACAACTCTCTCACCATTATATAGGTTATATATATATTAAATGTTATAGTCGAAATAAACTATATTGAAATAAATTATATTGAA
The DNA here is from genome assembly GCA_934358235.1 of uncultured Lachnospira sp. Taxonomy (GTDB): domain Bacteria; phylum Bacillota; class Clostridia; order Lachnospirales; family Lachnospiraceae; genus Lachnospira. Next base: position 5,368 of record CAKRKK010000041.1, on the reverse strand, counting down.
ATTAAAATAAACTATGACCGGTAAACTAATTAATTAATCTACTAACCATAGTTTATATAAATATATCTGAAACTAATAATTATTACTTAGCTACAAGACGTCCCTGATAGAGCTTTTTAGGCACCATATTGATATGGAATTCTTTTTGGTATTTTTTAATTTTATTAAGTTCATTATCTGTAATGATGGATAATGTCAGCCCGTTATTACCGTTTCTTCCGCAACGACCAGCACGGTGTATATATTCCTTTGGTTCTTCTGGAAGGTTAACATTAATAACTACATCAATATCATCAATCTGTAATCCTCTTGCAGCTATATCAGTAGCTAATAATAACTGCAGCTTACCGGTCTTAAAGCTGTTGAGGATATTTCTTTTGCTTACGGCATCCTGATTGCTGGAAATACAGCCCACATTATAATTATGATATTGAAGCTTCTGCAGGGCTTCTGTGAGGTCATACTTCGTATTGATGAATATAATACACTTATCAGGCTTAACTGCCTTTATAAGCTTTCTGAGTGTCTCTATACGCTCTCTTCTATCCGCTATTATATAGTTATGCTTTATAGAGACTGGAATCACGCTCTGGGACTTCTGGATAGAGTTAATATCTATGTCTATTGGCTTATAGGTAATGGTATTGGCTTCTTTACGGGTTTTCTTATCTATGCTTGCTGAGAATAAAAGAACCTGTGTGTATTTCATAAGGCTTCGTCTTATATTATGCACCTGTTCTAAGTAGGTTTTACCAAGCAGCTTATCAGCCTCATCTAATACCAGAGTCTTTACTTCATGTACTTTAAGCTTCTTCATATGAATTAACTGATATATTCTTGCAGGTGTGCCTATTAATATAGATGGCTTATGCTTGAGGGCTTCAAGCTGTCGGTTAATATTCCCTTCTCCGGTCACAAACATAGACTTATAAGGACAGTTAGCATACGAAAACAGCTCTTCTAGCTGCTTGTTTATCTGCGCAGCTAATTCACCATTAGGAACAAGAATAACTGCCTGAACATTCTTTACAGAGTCAGATAATCTTGATACAACAGGACAAAGATATGCAAGAGTTTTGCCAGTTCCTGTACCGGAACATACGATTAAATCCCTGTTGTTATAGATATGCTTATATGTCTTAGCCTGTACCTCTGTCATTTCGATGATATTACGTTTAGATAATTCAGTTGTAATATCAGTATTAATATTGTCTAAATCTTTAAATAACATATACTTATTATCTCCAGCTATTATATACTTAGCAGTTTAATATACTTGGATTAAATATTACCCTGCTAAATTATATTCTATCAGATTGGCAATAAAAAGTCTAATCAGTAATAGTATAATAAAATATAATGACCTTCAATAAGCGTATCGGTATTCATATTGTTAAGCTGCATAATGTTATTAATGTATGTTTCACGGTCTTCTGTTCCATTATTATACTGTGCAGCAAGTGACCATAAGGTATCATTAGGTTCAACTTCAATGCTTGTATAATACTTATCAGGCTGTCCTGAGTCTGATGCATTGACCATAATAGAGCCTAATAATATAACAAGTAAAATAGTTACTATAAGTAGTATTCGATGTAGTAGTTGTTTCGTTCTTAAAGTTGTTGTCATAATATAATCCTCCTTAGCAGCTTATCAGATGAATGGTCATAGGTATCTTTATCAGTATCAGAACAACTGTTCTATATGAGTAGATTATAAAATGCGAACATACGTTTGTCAATACTTGACCGAACATATTTTCAGAACATTATTTCAGAAAATATGTTTGCATGTAAAAAAAAGTATGGTATTATATAGGTAATAATCTTATTTTGGAGTTGTGTCTTTGCGTACACGATACATGTTCCAATTATTTTAGATATGTGCGCAGAAATGAGGATTAATATATATGTCATATGGAAGAATTACACAGAAGCAGTCTGAGATTCTTGAGTATATAAAGTCTCAGATTCTTAATAAGGGATATCCACCTTCAGTCAGGGATATATGCTCTGCTGTTAATCTTAAGTCAACTTCTTCAGTACATGCTCATCTTGAATCATTAGAGAAGAATGGATACATAAGGAGAGATCCTACGAAACCAAGAACTATAGAAATTATAGACGATAACTTTAATCTTACAAGACGTGAGATGGTGAATGTTCCTGTGCTTGGACAGGTGGCGGCCGGGGAACCTATATTTGCGGTAGAGAATATTACGGGCTACTTCCCTATTCCATCAGAATTTATGCCTAATGAGGAAACCTTTATCTTAACAGTCAAGGGTGACAGTATGATTAATATAGGCATATATAACGAGGATCAGCTTGTGGTTAAGAAGTGCAATACTGCTGATAATGGTGATATTGTGGTTGCCCTGATTGATGATTCTGCAACGGTAAAGAGATTTTATAAAGAGAATGGACACATAAGGCTTCAGCCAGAGAATGACTTTATGGAGCCTATCATTGTTGAAGATTGTATGATATTAGGTAAGGCTATTGGTCTTATGAGATGGAATATTTCATAAGTAAGTGATGGGATTTGCTGTTAATAGCTGGGATGTCCGAATTCTGAATTCTGATGTTTAATAATAAAAGCAGATAATATAGAATACAATGATTATTGTTTCTATGTTATCTGCTTTTATCAGTTTATATAATATCATATATAATTTATTACATTGCTGGTAAACTAATTAATAACTTTACCCATATATTTATTTCTTATAGAATCAGATTTCTTCGACAGCTATTTCTTTTCCATCTCTCCAGAGTCTTTCCAGGTTATAGAAGGAACGGCTTTCTTCATCAAATACGTGAATTACAACATCCTTGTAATCAAGAAGAATCCATGATGCATTGTTATAGCCTTCAACCTTTGGAGTTTCAAAGCCAGCCTTGTACATCTGCTCCTCTACGTTGTCAACCATAGCCTGTACCTGGTTGGCATTACCACCATTAGCGATGATAAAGTAATCTGCAAGGATAGATATTTCACTTATGTCAATAAGCTTTATATCATATCCCTTTTTTTCTTTTAATGCTTCTACGGCAATCTTTGCCATTTGCTTTGAAGTATCTTTTATCATGATATATATTAGTCCTTTCTATTACTTTTTTGGTATGCTTATGTTTTTATAGAAATTGTAGGTTTCAAGAGTAATTTCGTCTATAGGTGCATTTTTTTTAGTAAGATAATCAATAGTATCTTTTAGTATGTGTACAATAGCAGCATCAATGTCTGTAAAGGCAAGATGTCTTATCGTATCAAGGTCAGAGGCTTTGTTACGATATGGCTCTATATAGTCTGCTACAAAAACTATTTTTTCAAGCATAGTCATATCAGGATGTCCTGTTGTATGCCAGGTGATAGCATTAAGTATGTCTGAATCCTCTATGCCATATCTGATACGCGCATATAAGGCACCAAGCTTGGAGTGTAAAAGATAAGGACTTTTATATTCAGCTTCTGTTATGATAATATTATGCTGCTTACATTCTGTAACTTTCTGATCATCAGGGACACATTTAGCACAATCGTGTAACAGGCCGCTAATATATGCTTTTGACATATCTACGTTATACCTTGCTGCAAGACAGGCTGCGGTATCAGCAACACCAATTGTATGTCTGAACCGCATTTTATCGGTTTTTAAGGCACGTTTAACCTCTTTTCTTAAGCGTTCTATATATGCGTTATCCATATCTTCTCCAATCTGCGCAGGTTAAGGCGCACTCTTAGCTTGAATAAAAGACACAATTATTCATAAAGCTTATTATTAGTAATATATTCTGCTACTGCACTGCCAACCAATGGTTCTATATTCTGTCCGGCTGCAGCCATCTGGCGGATGGAGGTAGAACTGATAGGATAATTCTTACAATCTATAAAATCAATAGAGGCATTATATTTGTTAACCAGCAGGTCACGCATTTTTATAAGCTCTGTAACAGCGTGGCTGTTTCTGTTAGCAGCTAATATATGGCAATGAGCACAGATATAATCCGGCTTATACCAGTTATCAAGTGTGTAAAGAGAATCAGCACCTATAATAAAATATATTTTATCATAATTATCTTTAATAAGCCGTAGTGTATCTGCTGTATATGTTTTACCCCTGCGGTCAATTTCAATTGTTGATAATTGCATATAATCGTAGTCCTTGATTGCAAGGCTTATCATATTGCAGCGATGTGCAGCAGAAACAATCGAATCGTTATCCTTGTAGGCAGGCGAATATGATGGCATGACAAGAATATCTGGTATATTGAATTGATCATGTGCAGCCTTTGCAATAGCAATATGTCCATTATGGACAGGGTTAAAGGTTCCGCCCATTATTCCAACTATATCAGCCATGTTTTAATCTCCTTATAATTTCTACACAGAGTTAAATTTCGTTTTAATTATAATCACAATTATAATTCCATATAGTTTTATACTGAAATGTATTAGTTTCTTTTATTATCCTTTGGAAGCTCGATTTTTTTATTATCCTTTGATTCCTTGTATAAAACAATCTTTTTTCCAATAACCTGTACCACCTGTGAGCGGGTTCTTTCTGCTACTATCTGAGCTATTTCCTTTGGATCATCAGCACAGTTCTGAAGAACATTGATCTTAATTAATTCTCTTGCTTCTAAGGCCTCTGCAATTGCCTTTGTATTTTCAGGTGTAAGGCTGTTCTTTCCAAACTGGAATATTGGATCCATAGTCATTGCCAGACCTTTTAAATATGCACGTTGTTTACTTGTCATTGCTAATTCCTTTCTTGATTAATAAAATAAATATTTTAATTATTATGCTCTGTAATAATCAAATTCAAGATAATCTCCGACTCTTACAGTATCGCCCTCTTCTATTCCAAGCTCCTCAAGGCGGTCAATAGCGCCAGAGCTCTTCATGAATTTCTGGAAGAAGTTAAAGCCTTTTTCAGATTCGAGATTGGTATAACCTAACATCTTGTCAATTCTTTCACCCTCAACAATAAATACACCGTTTTCGTCAAGATATACGTTGTAATTGTCATCAGAATTATCAAGAAGCTCATCTATATCAAATTCTTTTTCAAATATAACAACATCATCAGGGAAGTTGTCAAGAAGTTCTCTTACTGCATAGAGTAATTCACGAACGCCCTGTCCGGTTACTGCCGATATAGGGTATACCTTGATTCCTTCTGGTTCAAATGCTTCTTTTATGAGTTCTACAGGATTAGTTTCTGAACCATCGTCATATATAGCGTCTATTTTATTAGCTGCTATTACCTGAGGTCTTTTAAGCAGCTCAGGGTTATATGCTTCTAATTCAGCATTAATTGCCTTTATATCTGCAATAGGATCACGTCCCTCGGTTGATGCAGCAT
>CAKRKK010000040.1 GCA_934358235.1 uncultured Lachnospira sp. | reverse complement strand
GTACCATCAGCAAGCTGTGATGAACCATCTCTTAGTGCAGTATTGTTAGAATTAAGTGTACCTAAACCACTATTCAACTTATCAACACCACCATTTAATGTATCGTTATTATCATTAAGCTGGGCAAGACCTGCACTTATCTGGCTTGCTCCACCATTGAGTGTATCATTGTTATCAACAAGCTTACCAAGGCCTGCACTTATCTGGCTTGCTCCACCATTAAGCGTATCATTGTTATCATTAAGCTGGGCAAGACCTGCATTAAGCTGTTTAGCTCCTTCGTTAAGTGTATCGTTATTATCAACAAGCTTACCAAGGCCATCTGTTAGTGACTGGCTTCCTTCTGTAAGCTGCTCTAATCTTACCTGAACATCTTTATCTGTTGTAAGTGTGCTTACTACACCATTTAATGCTGTTGATGCTCCTACATTGCCTGACGCACTTATAAGCATTCCTAACTGCATTGTGTATATATAATCTGGTGTATTGGCTGTTGTATTAGTTGGCATATACTGTTTTCCAGCCTGTGCAGCATTTCCAATCTCTGTCATAAGATTAACTGTATAAGCTGTTAAATACTTATTATATAAAGCTGTAATATACTCAGTTGTTTCTGTTCCATCTGCCTTACCTGCCAATGTATTTAAATCATCGGCTATTGTTACACCTGTAAGTCCTGCTGCCTGAGCGCCTTTCTGAAGTGCTTCAGCCTGTTTCATAATTGATAAATTCTTACGGTAACTCTCTGCCGCAGTACTAAGCTTTGTTGCAGTATTTTCTATAAGTACTGTCTTAATACTCTTTATTCCTGCATTAAGTGTCTTAGCTCCTTCATATGCCTTTGCAACACCACCTGTATATATCTTTAAACCATCCTGTAATGAAGCTGCTCCTGCTGCTGCACTTGCAACTCCACCTGTATATGTTAAAAGACCACTCTTTAATGTGCCTGAACCTGCATTAAGTGCTCCAACGCCATCTGTATAAGTCTTTAAACCTGACTGCAATGTAGCTGCTCCTGCACCAAGCTTGCTGGCTCCTGCTGTATATGTGCCAACTCCTGTCTTAAGCTGGTCTGCTCCTGCTGCCAGCGCTGCTGCACCATCAGTATAAGCATATATACCCTCCTTAAGTGTTCCTGCACCATCGCTAAGCTGGTTCACACCATCTGTAAGTGCTGGAATACTGTCTGCAAGTGTCTGTGTACCATCCTGCAGAGTAACAGTTCCATCTGCAAGCTGGTCTGCTGCTGACTGAAGCTCATTCATCTTATCCTCAAGCTTTGCAAGAGAGAAATCATCTACATCTACATCATTAAGTACACTTGTAGTTGCTACCGACATTGACATATCAAGTTCGAAATCTTCTACATCTGCTGATATTTCAAAATACTCTGGAATATCCATATCAAGACTTTCACCATCAAACTTAAGGTTTAATGTATCCTTTAAACCTGGCATAGTCATACCAAGTGCTATAATGTTATCACCAACCTTGCTGACCTTACCATTAGTAACCTCCACATTGCTGAACTTTTCAGTTGGAAGAAGCGTTCCTGTGATCATTGTGAATGGAACATAGGCTGTCTGTGACTTTCCATTAACATTTATTGTCTTCTTCTCATTGTTAGTGTAATCATATCTGATAGTAACCTTACCACTTTTGCCAATCATATCCTCTGGCTTTGTTTCTACACCATTTAACTTATAAGTAACCTTCATAGATACAGGCGCACTCTTACTTGAACTGCTCTGGTTAGTTGTTGTATCACCATTGGCATCTGTCACCTTTTCTGTTACAGTTACGTGATCCTGTGTTCCATCTGCCTTACCAAACACATATACCATTTCGTCACGCGTATTTGTCTTCAATGTACTTGTGTTTGATACAGATAACTCATTTTTAATAGCATTGGATATTATGCTTTCTGTGTTAGAAGCCGCCTCGCTGCTTACTGCAACCTCGCTTGATACCTGATTATATGCTGTGTTTGTTCCACAGGCTGTAAGCGTTGATGCTATAAGAACAACACTCATTAATACTGAACTATATTTGAATAAAGTCTTCTTAACCATAACTATTCCTCCATTTTCTTACTTCCTGATATATTCTTATATCTGTTACGACATATACAGCTTTGCCTATTTATACATCTTTCTGACTACATATCCTGATTCTTCTTAGGTTTAAAGCCAAAGCTGGTATTGATAATTAGCTTATCACATAATACGAACAAGGATGGAAGTATGAATATAACAACAAACATACTTATAATCGCGCCTCGTGCCATCAATGTACATAATGAACCTATCATATCAACTGATGCTATGCAGCCAACGCCAAATGTAGCTGCGAAGAATCCAAGTGCACTAACGATAATAGATGGTATTGATACTGCAAGTGCTGTCTGTATAGCTTCTTTCTTAGCAAGTCCCTGACTTCTTTCCTTCTTATATCTTGTTGTCATAAGAATTGCATAATCGACTGTTGCACCAAGCTGTATAGTACCGATAACAACGGATGCTATGAATGGTATCTGTGTATGTGTGAAATATGGAATTCCCATATTTACAAATATAGCAAACTCAATCGCTGCAACAAGAATTATTGGAAGTGATATTGACTTAAGTACAAACAGTATAATAACAAATATAGCTACTATTGATACTGCACTTACTGTCTTAAAGTCCTTATCTGTTATAGTGATAAGGTCCTTAGTACAAGGAGCTTCACCAACAACCATTGCCTTTGAGTCATATGACTTTACAATATCATTTACCTTATTAATCTGGTTGTTAATATCATCTGATGCTATCTTATAATCAGTAGCAATCATCATTATCTGATAATCCTCACCCTTAAGCTCTGATACCATCTTAGCTGGAATGAATTCCTGAGGAATACCTGACTTAAGTGCTGTATCAAGTCCAAGTGCAAACTGTACACCGTCTACATCATTAAGCTTATCAAGCATTTCATTTGCCGTATCTGTAGACATATTCGTATCTGCAAGTATCATATATATTGAATTCATATCAAAGTTTTCTTCCAGCTTCTTGTTAGCCTGTGAGCACGCAAGCTCCTCTGGAAGAGTATCAGACAGATCATAGTATACTGATGTATGGCTCTGTCCATATATAGCAGGTCCTAGCAACGCAAGGAATATAATAATAAATATCCATGAATGATTTACTATAAATGCAGCAAGCTTATCAAAGCCCGGCATAATCTCTCTATGCATTGTCTTCTCTAATGCCCTGTCAAATGTAAGAATCAATGATGGCAGTATAGTTACACATCCGATAACACCGAATACAACACCCTTTGCCATAACAATACCAAGGTCAAGACCAAGTGTGAAGCTCATAAAACAAAGTGCAATAAAGCCTGCAACAGTTGTTATTGAAGAACCGACAACTGATGTAAGTGTGTTTCCAATGGCAACTGCCATTGCTTCCTTATGGTCATCTGGATACTGCTCCTTCATTTCCTTATAGCTGTGCCATAGGAATATTGAATAATCCAGCGTAACGCCTAACTGAAGTACCGCTGCAAGAGCCTTGGTTATGTATGAAACCTCTCCCAAAAGGACATTAGAACCAAGGTTGTATACAATTGCCATTCCTATACTCAGCATAAAGAATACTGGCACAAGGAATGAGTCCATAAATATAGCAAGCACGATACAAACAAGTACTACCGCTATAAGTACATAAAGTGGAGTTTCTTTCTCTGAAAGATTCTTTGTATCTGTAACTACTGCTGACATACCGCTTATGAACGCCTGACCTTCTGTTTCTTTTCTTATCTGTGTTATGGCATTCATCGTGTCATCACTTGAGGTTGTATTATCGAAGAATATAGCAAATAATGTTGTATCTGTGCTGTCATTTTCGAAATACTTTCTGAACTTTGAAGGTACTATTTCTGATGGAACATCTTCACCAACTATTCCTGTATAAGAAATAACCTGTGCAACGTGCTCTACGCTTTCTACCTTCTTAATAAGCTTATTAGCAGCCTTCGCGTCCATATCCTGGACAACTACCATAGCATAGGCACCCTTATTGAAATCCTCCATAAGAATGTCCTGTCCCTGCATAGTCTCAATCTCATCTGGAAGATAATACAGGATATCATAGTTAACCCTTGTATTAACATACCCGATTGCAGATGGAATAAGAAGCAGGATACTTAGAACCAGAATAGGAATTCTAAGCTTAACAATTACTTTTCCAAACTTTTCCATACATTCGCCTCATTTCTACGTCTGCGACGCCTTCTTATATATTTATCCACCTTAGTACATCAGCCTTAACAGCTCTTATAGATAAATATATTGATAAAAACTCTCAAATATGACCTTTGGTCATTTTCTTTACATTCGATATTCTAGCACATAATCTCTTATAGTCAATAATAAAAATGACCTAAAGTCATTTTTTTATAGATTTTTTATTTTTATAGTGGTAGAATACTTATAGCTTAAAGTAATATTAATCTGACAGATATATCTATATAGACTTATATAAACTTATAGATAAAACTTTTCTTTTTTATAAATATCTGTTAAATTAACAATAATATGACTTAGAAATGGGGTTTTCATATGGGAAAACTAGAAAATAATAAACAACAAAAAAGGACTTCTCTATTAGATACAGCATTTAAGCTGTTTACAACGCAAGGTGTATCTAAAACATCTATTGCTGAGATATCACAGAAAGCAGGTATTGCCAAGGGAACCTTCTACCTGTACTTTAAGGATAAATATGATATAAGAAATAAGCTGATTTCCCACGAGGCCAGCAAGCTTTTCAAAAATGCCGCTGCTGCCCTGAATACCTACATACGTGAGGAATCAGCTAAAAATACTGATTTTATAATAACCTTTCCCGAACAGATTATATTCATTGCTGACTATATAATTAATGCTCTCAATGACAACCAGACACTACTTACCTTCATATCAAAGAACCTGTCCTGGGGAATATTCAAGGAAGCTCTTACAACCAATGTTGCTGATGAGGACATTAACTTTAAAGACATATATTATGACATGCTTTCAGAATCAGGACTTAACCTTAAGGAGCCTGAAATCATGCTCTTTATGATTGTAGAGCTCATAAGCTCAACCTGTTATAGTGCTATACTTTATAAAGAACCAGCCGATATAACTGCACTTAAGCCTTATCTTTATAATACCATTAAAGCTATTATTAACGAGCACATAATCCATTAACGCCTATAAAGTGATACAGAGTGGAGGATATATAAGCCAGCTTATATATCCTCCACTCTGTATTCCTGTTCCATAAGAGCGGGGGTTATATCCCCAAGAAGTGGTGAGGAGCGTATATTAATAACTTTATCTGCTTCCCTGTAACTGGATATATACAGCTCATTCTTCGCCCTTGTTACAGCTACATATAACAGCCGTCTTTCTTCCTCATACTGTGACTCTGTACGTGCAGAATATGGAGGAAAACATCCATCTACCATACCCGGAATAAAGACCTTATCGTACTCAAGTCCTTTAGAACCGTGAGCCGTTGTGATACATACTCTGGACTCAGAATTATTAGTAATAAAATAATCATATCGTTCTACTATCTCTTTTAACAATGTAGTTCTGTCCGATATTCTCTTTTTCAGCTTCTTAGTAATAACAAAGTTCAGGTCATCTTTTTCCTTCCCAGCACATACAGGCTGCTCACCAAATACCATTCTATACAGCTCATCAATCACATACATGCAATCATATTCACCATTTTTTACACCATTATGTAACCGCAATATATTACTGCAGTATTTTTTCAGTCTGATATTCTTTGGCTTGCTGCTTTCCTCTGGTTTGCTAAGCTTTCTTGTTAATGCCTCTATAAGGCTTTCACCTGGATTTCTTTCACTCTGAAGCTTTTCTAAGGCTTTGTCCCCAAAGCCTCTGTTAGGATAATTAACTGTTGCCACGAAATCATCATCCGATTGGTTGTAATAAAGAACCATTCTCAGGTAATAATAGAACATTTTATATTCCTTACGCATATGGATATAATCATTATTATCCTCATAATACTTAACATGATTTTTATCCAAAGCTGCTTTTATCGCCGTTGACTGTGCTCTTTGTCTTACAAGTATGGCACAGTTTCCCTCCTTTGACTCCTTATCAAGCTTTCTTGCCCATCTGCTGATATTTTCTGCAATCCATTCTGCCTCAGCCCTTTGTGTTGCAAAGCTTATATATCTGGGCCTGTTTCCAGACGATTTACGATGCGCCCTTATCTCTTTTTCTTCCCGGTCTTTATTATGTTCTATTATGCTTCTTGCAACCTCAAGTATCTCTGGGGAACATCTGAAGTTCTCAGATAGGGGTAAGGTTATTCCATCGAATTCCTTTAGAAACCGGAAGTTAGCACCTCTCCAGCTATATACATTCTGGTCATCATCACCAACTACCATAAGATTATTACATCCGGCACTTAAATAATTCACCAGCCTGTTCTGCTTATCATTTACATCCTGAAACTCATCACAGAATATGTATTTATACCCTGCCTGCAGCTTCTTTCTAAAAGCTGCATCCTCTCTTAGCTTATACAATACAATATTTATGAGATCCTCGAACTCCAATGCCTTATGCTGTTTCTGCTTTTTAATATAAATATATAAAAGCTGCCTGCCAAGCCTTTTTTCACTAACTATGCGTTCCTCCAGTTCCTTATCATAACGTGAACCTATAAAATATTTTGCATAATCCTCAATATCCTTATCAGCCTCGCTTTTAATATCACCCAATTGTCTTATGATATCCATTTTGGTATTCTTACTCAGTTTATCATACAACTGATATTCTTCATTTATCTCTTCAAGCATACGAAGCTGCCCATATTCATTCATAATAGTGTAATGCATATTATGAAAGACTTCATTATGTCCAATAAATAAATTACACAGGCTATGAAATGTATATACCGGCAGATTATCTATTTTTATATTATCATTGTATACTTCTTTAACAGCCGCATACAGCTTTTCCTTCATCTGCCAGACTGCCTGGTTCGTAAATGTTAATATAAGTATTTCATCCAGCCTCGCTTTTTTCTCGTTAAGTATATGTATAATCCTGTCCTTTATTACTGTGGACTTTCCTGAGCCCGGTACTGCAACAACCTTCACTCTTCCATCAGCATTACATATTATATTCTTCTGTTCCCTCGTAGGCTTATGTCTGGCATTACTCATAACCGCTTACCCTGTCTTCATTAATTCTTATTCTTTATCTAATGCCTGTATAAAACGTATAACCGCAGAGGCAGCACTATTATTGCCTAAAATATTAAGCTCTCTCACAATGCTTCTTCTAAATGCAACCTTCTTTACATCTGTATCTCCGCATATCTGCTCCATATCATTGCTGCTTATATACCGCATGACAATATCTGCAAGCTCCTCATAATCAGCATTATGTTCTTCTTCTACAATCTGCTGCCTTCTTGCCGGTGTATTTATCGTAAGACTTGGTGGAAACTTACAATGTATTATAAGCTTTTTGTCTGAATTCCAGAATAAATCAGGATTAATAATGAATTCGTTATTTCTTCCTTGTTTTCTTATATATATAAAATTATATCCCACAAGAAGACTTATGGTCCTTGATATTGCCTGTCTTTTAAGACCAAGCTTTTCACTTAATACTTTCATGCCTGCATTTTTTACATGTACGCAGTTATAATCATCTGCTACCGAGAACAAATAAAATAATACTATTAATGCCCTGTTATCCTGCTGTGCTACCCAGTACAGATCTCTTTTATAATTCCTGTTAATTGTATAATACGCTCTTATCTCCTGCTTCATAATTGCCCTGTTATAATCTGTTGTCTGGGCTTCATTTATAAAGCGGGCATAAAGCATAGCTGCCTCATTTGCAAAGCTGCAGCTCTCCTTTTTTTCGCTGTAGGTTGACCATACAATATGTGGATTAACAACATAATCACCGCTATTTTCCTTGTAATCAAGGAATCCACTATCAAGAAGCTTTCTTTTATATGCAGTAACTGATACCGGCGAAATCACCTTTCCATCAAAGTTATATGCCTGCTGGAAAGCTTTTACCCTGAAAGCCTTTATTGTATTAGTTTTATCCATATTCATACACATATATATAAACAGCTTCATAGCATTAGGATACCTGTTTCCCATTTTAATAATATTTCTACAGGCACCTTTATTTACCATTATATAATCCCTGAACTCACTTATCCTGACCGTTCTGGTTTCTGTATCAGACTCCTCTTTAGTTATATTCATAGCCTCTTCCAACGTACTCCCACCTTCTTATTACTCTAGCAGCTTATTATATATATCCCTCTTAGACACTCCTCTGTCCTTGGCTGCTGCCTTCATAGCTTCCTTCTTATCCATACCCTGGTCCATATACATCTGTACATGCTCTCTCTCAGACATAGCCTTCCACTTATCTTGTTCCTCCTGCTTTATCGCATCGCGGCTCTTACCAGCGATAACAAGAACAAACTCGCCTCTTGGCTCATTCACTTCATAATACTCACAGGCTCCATCAAGTGTTGTCACCATGCTGTTTTCATATCTTTTCGTTAGCTCCTTGCATACTGTTATTGCACGTTCACCACCAAGTACACAGCTTAATTCTTTTAATGTCTTTAAAAGCCTGTGTGGAGCTTCATATATAATCATAGTTCTTGTTTCTGACTCAAGCTCTGAAAGTATGTCTTTTCTTTCGTTCTTATCCGCTGGAAGAAATGCCTCAAAGGCAAATCTTCTGGTTGCCTGTCCTGACATCGTAAGAGCTGTTATACATGCTGCCGCCCCCGGAACTGAGGAAACTCTTATGCCTGCTTCAAGTGCCTGACGTACCAGCTCCTCTCCTGGATCAGATATTCCTGGTGTTCCTGCATCTGTGATAACCGCAACAGTTTCTCCCTTCAGCATTTTCTCAACCAGCAGCTTTGCTTTATCATACTTATTATATTCATGATAGCTTGTCATCGGAGTGTCTATTTCAAAATGATTAAGCAGCTTTATACTATTTCTCGTATCCTCTGCCGCTATAACATCCGCTTCCTTTAATATTCTTAACACTCTGAAGGTCATATCTTCCAGATTGCCTATCGGAGTTGCGCACAAATATAAACTTCCTGTCTTTTGCTTATCACTATTATTTACCATATATCTGCCTCTTTCTGTTATGTACAGCCACTTTATTTCTAATATTACACATTGAGTATTCTGCTATTTTATACATTTTTATGCTTCAATTCCTGAAGCTGTATTTATTACATACCATACATTAAAAGAAGCTCCTGCGTATAGCTTCCATCTTCATTGTATACAATAAGCGGTTCCTCCACCTTTAGCTGTGACCTTCCGCCCTTAACAGCCTCTATAAGCACCATATTAGCTGGTTTATTAACATATGGATATACAAGTCTTATTCTCTTTGGCTCAAGATGGTTGTTCTTCATAGACTGGAATATATCCACAAGTCTTGAAGGCCTGTGTACCATATACATATGTCCCTTAACCTTAAGACACTTAGAAGCCTCCCTTACTACATCCTCCAGGCTGCACAACAGCTCGTGTCTTGCTATTGCTTTAGCGCTGTCGGGATTAACTATTCCATGATTCTCATTCATATAAGGTGGATTGCTTGTTACTACATTAAAAGAAGCCCCACCAAATATTCGTGAAGCTTCCTTTATATCACCCTGGACCATGCTTACGTGGTCCTGAAGATTATTAATATGCACATTTCTTACTGCAAGGTTATAGCTTATATCCTGTATCTCAAGTCCTGTATACATTCCACCAGGATTCTTAGCCTGCATAAGTATTGGTATTACGCCATTACCAGTTCCTAAGTCTAACACCTTGTCATTCCTTGCTGCAGCAGCAAATGTAGATAATAAAACCGCATCCATACCAAAACAGAACACATCTGTATTCTGTATCAACCTAAGACCATCTCTGCATAAATCGTCAATTCTTTCGTTAACATTAATATCAGTCATCATTGATATGGGCTTTTCCTTCCTTTCTTTCAAGCTCCTCAAGCTCTTTAAGTTCTTTATCATCTATGTTTATTCTGTCATTCTTTCTCTTCTGCTTGAATCTGAGCTCTGCGACAGGATATTCCCTGATTTCCTTCTCATCTCCATCAAGAGTAACTATAACCTTTACAAGCTGTCTTAACACATTTACACTTGATACCTCACCTTTAAGCTTTTCCGGTGTAGTTACATAATCGCCAACTGCTGGAAGATGACTGTTAAGCTCTTCATAGGTTTCCTGCTCATTCTTAAGACAACACATAAGTCTGCCGCATACACCTGAAATCTTAGTTGGATTAAGCGACAGATTCTGTTCCTTTGCCATCTTAATAGATACTGGAATGAACTCCGGCATATACGTTGCGCAGCATAATGGTCTTCCGCACGAACCTATTCCACCAAGAATCTTTGTTTCATCTCTTACACCAATCTGTCTTAATTCAATACGTGTCTTAAATACTGCTGCCAGATCCTTAACAAGCTCTCTGAAATCTATTCTTCCATCCGCAGTAAAGTAGAATAATACCTTATTATTATCAAATGTATATTCAACCTTAATAAGCTTCATTGAAAGATTATGCTTCTTAATCTTTTCAAGACATATCTTATAGGCTTCCTTTTCCTTTTCCCTGTTACTGGCTTCTCTTTCATCGTCCTCCGGTGTAGCTATTCTCATAATTGCCTTTAATGGCTGCACAACCGCAGAATCCTCAACTTCCCTTTCACCAAGAACAACATGTCCATATTCAACACCACGCGCTGTCTCCACTATAACATGCTGGCCTACCTCAACACTATACTTGCCTGGTGCAAAGAAATATATCTTTCCAACCTGTCTGAATCTAACTCCAACAACCTTAGTCATTATATTCTCCTAACTTCTATTATGTGGTTACTAACATTTTCCAATGTCCTTTAACCCCGGATAAATCTGAATATTTTATTATTACAATATTCCACTGAATAGCTGTATATTTATAAAGCTTCCTTAATAGCCATAATAAGCAGCTCTATACATAACTCAAAGTTAACATTCGCCTTAAGTCTTATCTTAACCTTATCTATGGAATTAAGTATATCCTGTATTCCTTCATAAGACATAGTCTGTGCCTGTGTCTTTATAAGTGATATCTCATCGCTGAATATCAGATAATTCGTATCATTAGTGCTCTTGAATAACAATACATCCCTGAACCACATAGCTAAAAGATCCAGATAATCATCTATAGTAAGCTTGTAATTCTTCACCTCATTAACAACCGCAATAATATCTCCTGCTGTCATATCCTTAGCATTCCTTATGACACTCATAACCTCCTGCTTAAGATGGGCGAATTCTGTGCTTTCGATGATTGTCTTAGCCCTGCCTATCTTTCCCTGGGCAAAATGTGTTGCAAACCTACACTCATAATCTGACACATCATAATGATCCTTAAGATACTGTTCAACTATACTATTACTTATTGGTCTTAAATCAAGCATTACACATCTTGATAATATAGTCTGTAAGAATATATCTGCATTAGTTGTAAGAAATATCACGATTCCATAGGCTGGTGGCTCTTCTATCGTCTTAAGCAGGGCATTCTGTGCCGCAACTGTAAGCTTCTCAGCCTCGTCAATAATATATATCTTATATCTGCTTGAATATGGCTTTATCTGCATATCTGATATTATCTGGTTTCTTACATCATCAACACCAATACTTGCCGGCTTTTCGTGCCTTACCCATATTATATCCGGCTGGTTATTCGAATCTGTCTGTATACATGAATGACACTTATTGCAAGGATTAACTGTATCTTGCATATTCTCACACTGCAAAGTCTTGGCAAATATTCCAGCAAGCATTTTCTTTCCAGCTCCAAGCCCACCATTTATAATATACGCATGGGATACCTTTCCAAGCCTTATTGCACTCTGCATATGCTCTTTAATTGTTTCATATCCGTAAATATCTGAAAAACTACTCATATCATTAATCCTGCATCTTTCTATCATCAATATTCTTTTATGCTGTGATATCTAAAAGTAAACCTCTTATATCATCTATCCTTCCTACTATTTCAAGATGATTCTTTTCTTCCTTTACAAGTTCCCCCGCAAGCTCATCAAGGTTCTTATCTACCAGCTTTACTATTCCATACACTCTGTGACGGCCTCTTCTATCAAGAAAATTCTCTCTGGAAAACTTATGTGAACGGTTAACTACTTCATTCAGAAATCCCTTTACAAGCTCTCTGTATCTGCGCATATCCTTTATATCCATATGCCGTGCAATCTTTTCCCCCTGCTCAGTAATCTCCTGCATCATATTACCAAGCTTTTCCTGAAGATCCTTTTCCTCTATATTACTTATAAGTGTAAACTTAAAGCTGTCATCTGAAGCTGCCGTATTCTTAACACTCTGAACCTGCGATGCTGCCTGAATATCATTAATCTTAATATCCATAATACTCCTCATTTCTACGCACGTTTTTGCGCATAACGAGCTTGTGTCAAGTGTGCGCAGACACAAATCCCGCATGGTGTCCGTAAGTACATACGGCAACCATCAATGTATTTACCACCCTATCATATAATATTATCATAAATATGTGATTAAAACAATCTTGTCTTTACTTCCTCTTTTATCTGTTCTATGCACTCCTCTATAGCGCCATTATTATAAAATCTTTTTTCAATACCAGCTTTTTTTATATTTTCCTCAGAAAAATCCACGCTGTCTGCAAGAAAACGTCTGCACATTTCCTCATAATGAGGACTTTCCTGCTTCTGTTCACGCTTAATGGCTCTTTGTAATCTCAATCCATCTTCCACTTCTATATATATCGGAAGAAGCCTGTCCTTTCCAAAGTACTCAACGAATCTGTTATATGCTTCTATTGTTCCAATAACTATATATCTTTTTCCTTCATCCAATACAATCTGTCCATCATCTGCCGTAAAATATTTCCACTCGCCATACACCGTCTTATAACATCTTAGCTCTATAATCTGATTATTTCTTTCAAGCTCCTCTGCCCTTGCAGCGTCAACGAAAAAATATTCAACTCCGTTTTCTTCCCCTTCTCTCATAGGTCTTGTTGTATACATAGTTATTGTATTTAATCCAAGTGTTTCATCCTCTACTAGTGCCTTGAATATGTGATCCTTGCCACTTGAACTTTTTCCCATTATAAATGCTATTTCAGGCATATCATTGCTCCTTTATCAATTCCAACTACTTCAAGTCCATTATCTATTGCTTTATTTATTATATTTACAACATTTTCAGATATAAGCTCACCCGGACACAGAATTGGGATTCCAGGTGGATATACATATACCAGCTTTGCACTTATTCTACCATATAAAGAGCAGTCCGTAAGCATAATCTTATCATATCCATTTCTATCACCTTTCCTTAAGGCATCTGCTATTCGCATGGCGCATTTGTTATTAAAGCCTGCTATATTTATCCTTTCAGTACCAGCCAGTACCAGCTTATTATTATCCTTTTCCGCTATTACTTCATCATAGCATTTATCTATTTCACTTAATGCATTGTATAATCTGTCATAATACTCTTTGGTATCAAATACTGAGGTCATTGCTATAGCATACCTTAATGAAGACATTTCAAGCTGTATTCCATATTTATTTAATAATATATCATACAATTTTTTCGCATTATCGCAACCAATAACTATCTTTGATATATCATCTGAAGCTATAAGCCTTATATTATTAAGCTTTTCAAGCCTGCTGCGTAATATTTTTAATTGTTCTGTGTATTTTTCAAAAAGATATTCTCCATCTTTGTGTATTATACTCATACATCTGTCTATTGAGCCCATAAGTATATAGGAGGGACTGGTTGACTGATATATATTCCAGTATCTTTTCACCTTAGAAACATTTACATAACCATAGTTTATATGCATAACCGCAGTCTGTGTAAGTGATGGCAGCGTCTTATGCACGCTGTTTATGACTATATCTGCTCCCTGCTCAACCGCGGTCTTGGGAAATTCACCAGAGAATTTAAAATGTGCCCCATGTGCTTCATCAACGATAAGCGGTATATTATATCCGTGAAGATATGAAGCTATAGCTCTTATATCTGAAACATTACCTTCATAAGTCGGTGAAGTTATAACTACCGCCTTAATATCTTTATTCTTATTCTTTTCCACAGCAGCCTTTATTTCACCTAAACTTATCCCCTTATAGAAGCCATACTCATCGTCATATTGTGGATAAACATAGCTTGCATCAAGTTCATTAAGGATAACTGCATTATAAACTGAAATGTGACAATTTCTTGCAACTATTATACAATCCCCCTTATCTGTAACTCCACATATTGCTGCCATATTGCCCGCTGTACTTCCATTAACAAGGAAAAGGCTTTCGTCAGCACCATACAATGCCGCTGTTTTTTCAAAAGCCTTTTTTATTATTCCGTCTGCGTTATGCATATTGTCAAATCCATCAATCTCAGTAATATCAATCTCATATGGATTTCCCATATCCGACATATACTTCTCAATTAATTTATCATTACGTTTTGCACCTGGCATATGCATAGGAACTATGCCTGAATTACTATATTCTTTTAAATGCGATATTAAATCGTCATATTTATATTTCTCATCTGCTTTACTATTACTTGATTTCATTATATTCCTCTCTGTTTTATGTGAACTACCCATTGTCTAAAGCCAATTGGATTGCGGTAGCCTTACTTTTCAAACATTACAAGCTTAATTTATTTTACACCTGAATTCAGTAAAAAAAAAGAACCCAACCTTACGAAAAGATTGAGTTCCTTGCCTTAGTGCCTAGAACCGGAATCGAACCAGTGACACGAGGATTTTCAGTCCTCTGCTCTACCGACTGAGCTATCTAGGCGAAGTAGCGGGGGCAGGATTTGAACCTGCGACCTTCGGGTTATGAGCCCGACGAGCTTCCGAGCTGCTCTACCCCGCGTCAATTATATATATATTATATGCAATAATGATGAAATATATTCATCAAATGGGCGGAGAAGGATTCGAACCTTCGAAGGCAGTGCCAGCAGATTTACAGTCTGTCCCCTTTGGCCACTCGGGAA
>CAKRKK010000039.1 GCA_934358235.1 uncultured Lachnospira sp. | reverse complement strand
GAAGGTCAGGATATGATTGAACTTGGAGGCTTTGTAAGGGATATATTTAAGCTGAACGAAGAAACTAAGAATTTCAGAATCTTTGGACCAGATGAAACTATGTCTAACAGACTTGGCAAAGTATTTGAGGAAACTAACAGAGACTGGAACAATGCACTTAAGGATAATGACGAATTCCTAGCTAAGGATGGACGTGTTATGGATTCAATGCTTTCTGAGCATATGTGCGAGGGCTGGTTAGAGGGATATCTGCTTACAGGACGTCACGGCTTCTTTGCAAGCTATGAAGCATTTATAAGAATAGTAGATTCTATGGCAGCACAGCATGCAAAGTGGTTAAAGGTATGTTCACAGCTTCCTTGGAGACAGTCTATTGCATCACTTAACCTTATACTTTCATCAAACGTATGGCAGCAGGATCACAACGGCTTCACTCATCAGGATCCAGGCTTCCTTGACCATATAGCTAATAAAAAGGCGGATGTCGTAAGAATGTATCTTCCACCAGATACTAACTGTCTGCTTTCATGCTTTGATCATTGTATAAGAAGCCGTAACTATGTTAACGTTCTTGTTACATCAAAGCATCCTAGACCACAGTGGCTTACTATGGAGCAGGCTGTTAAGCATTGTACACAGGGTGTTGGCATCTGGGAATGGGCAAGCAATGACCAGGGTGTAGAACCAGATGTTGTAATAGCAGGCTGTGGTGAAACACCTACACTTGAGGCTTTGGCAGCAGTTACAATATTAAGAGATAATATGCCTGAATTAAAGATTAGATTTATCAATGTAGTTGACCTGTTTAAGCTTCAGTCAAACACACAGCATCCACACGGACTTTCAGATACTGATTATGATGCATTGTTTACAAAGGATAAGCCAATTATATTTGCTTTCCACGGCTATCCAACACTTATACATGAGCTTACATATTACAGACATAACAGAAACCTTAAGGTATTCGGATATCAGGAAGAGGGTACAATTACTACACCATTCGATATGAGAGTACAGAACGAGATTGACCGTTATCATCTTGTACAGGCTGTTATTAATGCTCTGCCACAGCTTGGTAATAAGGGTGCATACCTTCTTCAGAAAATGAGAGATACACTTGTAGCACATAAGCAGTATATAAGTGAGTATGGCATGGATCTTCCTGAGGTTTCAGAATGGAAGTGGCATACACCAGAGGATAAATAATTACAAGAACAGTAATAAATATCAATATATATATTGCAAAATGTGCAGATAAATAATATTATATAATCAACTTTGTTAAATGTATTTATTGAAAGTGTATGGAGGAATTTACAATGAATAACAAACCAGAAATTAAGATTGGTATTGTAGCTGTGAGCAGGGACTGCTTTCCAGAAAGCTTATCAGTTAACAGAAGAAAAGCACTCGTAGAGGCCTATAAGGATAAATACGATGCAGCAGATATTTACGAATGTCCTGTATGTATAGTTGAAAGTGAGATACATATGCAGCAGGCACTTGAGGATATCAGAAATGCAGGATGTAACGCATTATGTGTTTATCTTGGAAACTTCGGACCAGAAATATCAGAAACTATGCTTGCAAAGTATTTCGATGGACCTAAGATGTTTGTTGCGGCAGCAGAAGAAACCTCAGCAGATGGCGGACTTGTAGGTAACAGGGGAGATGCTTACTGCGGTATGTTAAATGCAAGCTATAACCTTAAGCTAAGAGGGGTAAAGGCTTATATTCCTGATTATCCAGTTGGTACAGCAGAGGAGTGTGCCGACATGATACACGAGTTCCTTCCGGTAGCGAAGGCAGTGTATGCACTTAATAATCTTAAGATAATCAGCTTTGGACCAAGACCTAACAATTTCCTTGCATGTAATGCACCTATAAGCCAGTTATATAATCTTGGCGTTGAGATTGAGGAGAATTCAGAGCTTGATCTTTTTGAGAGCTACAATAATCATGCTGGCGATGAAAGAATTCCAGAAGTAGTTAAGAGCATGGAGGAAGAGCTTGGAAATGGCAATAAAAAGCCAGAAATACTTTCTAAGCTTGCACAGTATGAGCTTACACTTCTTGACTGGATAGAAGCACATAAGGGTTCAAGAAAGTATGTAGCAATAGCGGGAAAGTGTTGGCCAGCATTCCAGACACAGTTTGGCTTTGTTCCATGTTATGTGAATTCAAGACTTACTGCTATGGGTATACCTGTATCATGTGAAGTGGATATTTACGGAGCACTTAGTGAATTCATCGGAACAGTTGTAAGTGATGATACAGTTACATTACTTGATATTAATAATACAGTACCTTCAGATATTTACAATGAAGATATTAAAGGCAGGTTTGACTACACAATTAAAGATACCTTTATGGGCTTCCATTGTGGTAACACAGCTTCCAGCAAGCTTGCCTTCTGTGAGATGAAGAATCAGATGATTATGGCACGTTCATTGCCAGAAGAGGTTACTAATGGAACACTTGAAGGTGATATTGTACCTGGTGATATTACATTTTTCAGATTGCAGAGTACATCAGACAGCCAGTTAAGAGCTTATATTGCCCAGGGTGAGGTACTTCCAGTAAGAACACGTTCATTTGGCTCAATTGGTATATTTGCTATTAATGAGATGGGAAGATTCTACAGACATGTGCTTATTGAAAAGAATTATCCACACCATGGTGCGGTTGCATTCGGACATTTTGGAAAGGCATTGTTTGACGTATTTAAGTATATTGGTGTAGAGGATATTGCTTATAATCAGCCAGCAGGCGTGCTTTATAAGACAGAGAATCCATTTTCATAAAGCAAAAAAATAGTCAGTATTGTTTAAATAATATAACAGTTAAAACAGTTTTTGGCTGTTTTAACTGTTTGATTGCGCAGGCAGGCGCAGAACAGGGGTGATTTATGTATTATATAGGAGTGGATTTAGGAACATCTTCTGTCAAGCTTATACTTATGGAAAAAACAGGTAATATTGTTAATACTGTTTCTAAAAGTTATCCGATAGAATTCCCTAAACCGGGCTGGTCACAACAGAATCCTTATGATTGGTATGACAGCGTATGTGAGGGAATAAGAGAGCTTGTTAAGGACTACAATGCAGGTGAGGTAGCAGGAATAAGCTTTGGAGGACAGATGCATGGTCTTGTTATATTAGATGATAAGGATAAGGTTATAAGACCGGCTATTCTGTGGAATGATGGAAGAACAACCAAAGAGTGTGAATATCTTAATAATGTTATTGGAAAAGATAAGCTTACGGAATATACAGCTAATATTGCATTTGCTGGTTTCACAGCACCAAAGCTTCTGTGGCTTAAGGAGAATGAGCCTGAGAACTTTGGCAGGATAGCTAAGATTATGCTTCCAAAGGATTATATTGCATATAGATTTACAGGTGTTCATTGTACGGATGTATCAGATGCTTCTGGTATGCTGCTGCTTGATGTCAAAAAGCGCGACTGGTCAGAGGAAATGATAAAGATATGCGGTATAACAAGACAACAGCTTCCTAAGCTTTATGAAAGCTATGAAAAGGTTGGCTGTCTTACTAAGGAGGCAGCTAAAGCCCTTGGACTTTCAGAAGGTGTGATTGTAGCAGCAGGTGCCGGGGATAATGCAGCAGCGGCAGTAGGAACCGGAACTGTTGGCAGTGGAAGGTGCAATATTTCACTAGGAACAAGTGGAACTATATTTATATCTGATGAACAATTCAGAGTTGATGATAATAATGCACTTCATTCCTTTGCACATGCTGATGGAAATTATCATCTGATGGGATGTATGCTAAGTGCAGCCTCATGCAATGGCTGGTGGATGGATGGAATACTTAAGGATTCAGATTATAAGGCAGCCCAGGAGTGTATAACAGAGGATATGTTAGGTAATAATCATGTTTATTTCCTGCCATATCTTATGGGAGAACGTTCTCCGCATAATAATCCTATGGCAAGAGCTACATTTACAGGAATGACTATGGATAGTACAAGAACTGATATGACACAGGCTGTACTTGAGGGTGTAGCCTTTGCGATAAGAGATTCCTTTGAGGTGGCAAAAGAACTAGGAATTAATATAACAGAAACTAAAATGTGCGGTGGTGGTGCTAAAAGCGGACTGTGGTGCCAGATAATGGCTAATGTTCTTGGAATAAAGGTTAAACTTCTAAAGTCAGAGGAGGGACCAGCTATGGGAGCAGCAATGCTTGCCATGGTTGCAGCCGGTGAATATAAGAGTGTTCAGGAGGCAGCAGACAGCATAGTAAGTGTATGTAAAACAATAGAACCACAAAAAGCGATTGCAGACAGATATAATTCACGCTATAATACATTCAGACAGATATATCCTGCATTAAAACCGGTTTTTGATATAATGTAGAATAGGGTTAAGGTGAATAGAAACAGGAGGAGATTACACGATGAAGTTTTTTATTGATACAGCTAATGTAGATGACATCAGAAAAGCTAATGATATGGGGGTTATATGTGGAGTTACAACTAATCCTTCACTTATAGCAAAGGAAGGCAGAGATTTTAAAGAGGTCATAAAGGAAATCACAGGTATTGTTGACGGTCCTATAAGTGGAGAGGTAAAGGCAACAACAGTTGATGCAGAGGGTATGATTAAAGAGGGACGCGAAATAGCTGCAATACATCCTAATATGGTTGTTAAGATTCCTATGACAGTAGAAGGTCTTAAGGCAGTTAAGGTTCTTTCAGCAGAAGGAATTAAGTGTAATGTGACACTTATATTCTCAGCCAATCAGGCACTTTTAGCAGCGAGAGCCGGTGCAGCGTATGTCTCTCCATTTCTTGGAAGACTTGATGATATATCACAGCCAGGAATACAGCTTATCGAAGATATAGTTGGAATCTTTTCTAATTATGATATACAGACAGAAATTATATGTGCAAGTGTAAGAAATCCTATACATATTACAGATTGTGCACTTGCAGGGGCTGATATAGCAACTGTGCCTTATAAGGTTATTGAGCAGATGGTACATCATCCTTTAACAGATGCAGGTATAGAGAAGTTTCAGAAGGATTATAAGGCAGTATTTGGAGAATAAATGATAGCATCACAGAAAATAACAACATCAGAGGTCAGAAAGTATAATAAAAACAGAATATTTAAGCTTATATATAACAGCAGCAGTATTTCCAGACAGGAAATATCAGATATTCTGGGGTTATCTCTGCCAACTATTAACCAGAATATAAAGCTTCTTAAAGAGGAGGGACTTATACGCCTTGAGGGAAGCTTTGATTCAACTGGTGGTAGAAAGGCACAGATGATAATGGTAAATGCTGCTGCAAGATATGCAGTAAGCGTTAATATATGTCCTCACGAGATAAGAACAAGTCTTATTGACCTTAATGGAGAGATAAAGGATGAAATAAATCTTGGGCTGGAGTTTGGCACAGATGATGATTATGGCATCAGGGTTGCAGAACTGATAGAGAATATTATCAGCAGCAATAATATACCTAAGGAGAGCCTACTGGGAGTTGGAATTACAATGCCAGGTGTATTTAATACAGACAACAGCATGATTATATTCTCACCACCGCTAAAGGTTAAGAATTATAAGACAGATAATATTACAAGATATATAAAGTATGATTATATAGTACAGAATGATGCGAGAGCCAATGCTTTTGCAGATTACTGGTATTCACAAAGAAACCATAAAGAGTATCATAATGATGAGTTTGAAGAAAAGCTGTATCTTATGGTTAGCGATGGTGTTGGTGGAGCCTGTGTAAGTAACAATATGATTATGAGGGGTGAACATAACAGATATGGTGAATTCGGACACATGACACTTCATCCAGGAGGGAAAAAGTGTATGTGTGGCAGAAAGGGCTGTCTTGAAAGTTATGTTTCAACAAAGAATATATCTTCTGATATAGGAATGACTCTTGATACATTTTTTGAAAAGCTTTCCTTAAAGGATCAGGAGAGTATAAGAATATTTGATGAATATCTGGACGATCTGACAACAGGTATTAATAATCTGTATGTCATATTCGACAGGGAGGTTGTTGTAGGTGGTATTGCTTCAAGATATCTTTCTAGCTATGAGGAGGAGATAAGAAAGAGACTTGTTTCTAAGTTCTCCTTTGATACGGATGGACAGTACTTTTCATTGTCTAAGTGTACAGCAGAAAGAGCGGATACCGGAGCTGCAATAATGTTTCTTACAGATTACATTAATTCAATCTGAATAAGTTATGGGAGCTGATAAGGAAAGATGAATGTAGGGAATATGCTGGACAGATTAAGAAAAGTTATTACATTAGAACACTGCGTCATAAGATTTATTATGGCGTGGTGTTTTATTTGTTTATTACAGACGGTTTATATAAGTGGCAGTTATAATACTGGAATAGGCGTATTACAATATGTTTCAATGGTAGATATGCCGGTTATGCTTATAGGTATAATTGTTATAGAAATTGTATTGTATATTGCATTTTATCAGTTGGAAAAAGCTGATGAGCTGATAGCCCACAGGATAGAGGCAATATTGCTTGTGGTTCTGCTGCTATGTTATACGTGTGCCTGCGTGCTTCAATATAACGATATATATTTTGTAGCAGGAATGGTGGCACTTGTTTCAATTGCAATATTTTATGGCATACATTATTCAAAGCCTGGAATTATTGATATACCTGAAAGAGCATATATTATCATAATGGCAGCAGCGGCGGTTATGTATGTATTGCTGGTAAGTGTATATATGGTAACAAGATATCTTTCATACAATTCACCCAATTATGATATGGGATTATTCACACAGATGTTTCATTATATGAAAACTACCGGGACAATGAAAACCACAAGTGAAAGGGACTATCTTATGTCACACATGTGCGTGCATATATCACCAGTTTTTTATCTGATATTACCGGTATATATGCTGTTTTCTTCGCCGGTGGCACTTGAAATAATACAGCCTGTGCTTATAGCGCTTGCTATCATACCGTTGGCTATGATATGCCGTCATAGAAATATGTCTAGATGGGAAACGGCATTTATAGTTATTATATATTGTTTTTATCCTGTAATGAGTGGTGGCTGTTTTTATGATATACATGAAAACATGTTTTTTCCGTTATTGCTTTCACTATTTCTTCTGTTTATGGAAAAGGATAATAATATCGGAATGTGTATATCGGCTGTTCTTGTATGGCTGATAAAGGAAGATGCCAGCGTACTTATGATGTTTGTTGCACTATACATGCTTACAGAAAAAAGACAGAGAAAAAAAGGACTGCTGCTTTTTGCTGCATCAGCAATATATTGTGTAATTGCCTGTATAATTCTGGCTCATATCGGGGCTGGTGTTGTATCAGGACGTTTTAATAATATGATACCGTCTGGTGATGGGAATATGCTGTCGGTTGTTTATACAGTTTTAGCTAATCCGGCATATCTTATGACACAGATTCTGGCAGCAGATAGAATTACTTTTATTATCCAGACGATGGGCGTGCTTCTTTTTGTTCCTTTTATGACGAGAAAATGGTCAAGATATATACTCTTAGGACCGTATATATTATTTAATTTGGTGCCAGATTATCAGTATATGTATAATATACATTTCCACTATGTTTTTGGTTCGGGCCTGCTATTGATATATCTTATGATAATCAATCTCTCGGATATGGATAGTAAAAAAAGGCAGGAGCTTATATATGTAATAGTATCTGCGGCTGTCATATGTTTTATGGCATATAATATGCCGCGTATAGAGGCTGCAAAGGATTATTTTGACGATGACACGCAGGAAACAGTAAGAATTATGGATGAAGGACTATCTTATATTCCTGATGATGCAGGTGTTATAGCTACTACCTTTTTGTGTACAAGGCTTGCGGCAAGAAAGGAATTGTATGAGCTGTATTATACAGATAAGAAAGCCGAGTATATTGCATTGGATTTAAGAAGCTCCTCCAGAGAGTACGATGAAAATGTATATATTAATAATCCAAGATATGAAAAAATATATTATGCAAAGGGAGTAATAGCTGTATTCAGGGATACAGAATTTGATTATTGAATTAATTACAGGATTTGTTATAATTAACACATATAATGCTGGTGGAACAGCGTGCCAGTAAAGATGGAGGATATAATAATGATAGCAGAATCTATGAAAGCACTTGTAAAAGGCAGTTCGGTTATAAGAGCAATGTTTGAGGAGGGTAACAGGCTTGCAAAGATATACGGACCTGAGAACGTATACGATTATTCCCTAGGCAATCCTAATGTACCGGCACCTAAAGATGTTAATCAGGCAATTAAGGATGTGGTTGAACAGGAGGATTCTGTTGTCCTTCATGGATATATGAGTAATTCAGGCTTTGAGGATGTAAGAGAAGCGATAGCCCAGTCACTTAATAAAAGATTTGCTACGCATTTTAATTATACTAATATTATTATGACAGTAGGAGCTGCCGGAGGACTTAATACAGTTCTTAAGACTATTCTTAATCCGGGTGATGAGGTTCTGACCTTTGCTCCATTCTTTGGTGAATATAGAAACTATGTTGGTAATTTTGGCGGAAGACTTATAGCAGTTTCACCTGATACAAGCACTTTTCAGCCAAAGTTTGATGAGTTTGAGAAGCTTATCAACAAAAATACTAAAGCTGTTATTGTTAATAATCCTAATAATCCTACGGGCGTTGTTTATTCTGAGGATACTATAAAGAAGCTTGCTAAGATTATGGAGAATAAGCAGAAGGAGCTCGGAACACAGATATTCCTTATAGCAGATGAACCATACAGAGAGCTGGCGTATGATGGAGTTGAGGTTCCATATCTTACTAAGTATTATGATAATACTATTGTTGGATATTCTTACAGCAAGTCATTATCACTTCCAGGTGAGCGTATCGGTTATCTGGTTATACCGGATGAGGTGGCAGATTCAGAGGATATGAAGGCTGCAGCATCAGTTGCAACACGTATATTAGGCTTTGTTAATGCACCATCGCTTCAGCAGAAGGTTATAGCCAGATGTCTTGATGCAAAGGTTAACATAGAAGCTTATGATAAGAATAGAAGAGCCCTGTATGAGGGACTTACCAAGCTTGGTTTTGAATGTGTAAAGCCTGAGGGAGCATTTTATCTTTTCGTTAAGTCACCAACTGAGGATGAAACAATATTCTGTGAAGCTGCCAAGAAACATAATATACTTATTGTTCCTGGTTCATCCTTCGGATGTGCCGGATATGTGAGAATGGCATACTGTGTGGCTTATGACACAATAGTCAACTCACTTCCACACTTTGCAGAGGTTGCAGAGGAGCTTGGAGTTAAAAAGAATTAATTACAAAGAATTAATTACAAAGAATGAAAAGAGGAAGAATAAGTGAAGAATTGGGAGAATAATATAAGAAAAGTAGAACCTTATGTTCCGGGAGAGCAGCCTAAGAAGGGCAATGTTATAAAGCTTAATACTAATGAGAATCCATATCCGCCAGCACCTGGGGTAGGAAAGGCAGTGTGTGATACAGATATAGATAAATTAAGATTATATCCGGATCCAGACGTTACAGAGCTTGTAAGTGCTATAGCTGATTATTATGGGATGAATAAGAATCAGGTATTTGTAGGTGTCGGTTCTGATGATGTATTATCAATGTGTTTTCTTACATTTTTTAATGGAAGCAGACCAGTATTATTTCCAGATATTACATATTCTTTTTATAGTGTATGGGCACAGCTTTACAGAATACCATATGAAAAGCAGGCACTTGATAAAGATTTCAATATAAAGCCACAGGATTATTACAAGGAAAATGGTGGTGTCATATTCCCTAATCCTAACGCACCAACAGGTCTGTATATGGGACTGGATAATGTAAGGGATATAGTTGAGCATAACAGGGATGTTGTTGTTATCGTTGATGAAGCATATATTGATTTCGGTGGACAGTCAGCAAGAGAGCTGGTTAATGAATATGACAATCTGCTTGTTGTACAGACCTTTTCAAAGTCACGTTCAATGGCTGGAATGAGAATAGGTTATGCTTTTGGCTCTCCAGAGCTTATAAAAGCTCTTAATGATGTTAAGTTTTCATTTAATTCTTATACAATGAATATGACTTCTATTAAATATGGAGTAGCAGCAATAAAGGATAAAGAATATTTCGAGGAATGCGTTTCAAGAATTATAGAAACAAGACAGAAAGCTAAGAAGACTCTTACGGAGCTTGGGTTCTCATTCCCTGATTCTAAGGCGAACTTTATATTTGCCACACATAAGAGTGTTCCTGCTAAGAAAATATTCGAAGCACTTAAGGAACAGAATATATATGTAAGATACTTTAACCAGCCTGGAATTGACAATTATTTAAGAATAACAGTTGGAACAGAGGAGCAGATGGATAAGCTCATGGAAGCATTGGCACAGATAGTTAGTAAATAAGCTTAGAAATGGCTGATTGGCTCAGGGTTAAGTAAAGAAGGAGTAATATGGCTATACCATTTGAACACAGGAATTTTCATAAGGAGCTTGAAAAAAAGGCAGAACAGTTCAGGGCTGAAGGAATAGTACCTACATTGCTGCTGCATAGCTGCTGTGCACCCTGCAGCAGTAGTTGTATTGAGTTTCTGGCAAGGTATTTCCAGGTCACAGTATTTTATTATAATCCTAATATATCAGAAAGCGAAGAGTATAAGAAAAGGGTGCAGGAGCAGATAAGGTTCATAAAGGAATTCCCAACACAGCATAAGGTTGAGTTTATAGAAGGTGATTATGAACCAGAGGTGTTCTATAAAGCTGTCAAAGGCTTAGAGTCAGAGCCAGAGGGTGGCGGACGCTGTTTTAAGTGTTACGAGCTAAGATTAAGAAAAACAGCAGAGCTTGCAGGCAGAGAGAATTTCGATTATTTTACTACGACGCTTACGGTAAGCCCGTTAAAAAACAGCGTTAAGCTCAATGAGATAGGACTTAAGGTTGCAAAGGAAACTGCAACAGAATATCTGTTATCTGATTTTAAGAAAAAAGAAGGATATAAAAGATCAATAGAGTTATCAAAGGAATATGGATTATACAGACAGAATTATTGTGGCTGTGTATATTCCAAAAGAGATGTAATGATTAATGAAAAAGGAGGAGAATGATATATGGCAAAGAAGAAAAATGGTTTATTTAAGGTAGTTGTTGGTGTAGGCGCAGCAGCCGTTGCAGGAAAGGTTGCTTATGACAAGGTCAAGGCAGCTAAGAGCAAGCTTGTGAAAGAGGAACAGGATAGTGCACAGCTTGAGGTACGTAAGTATAATGCAATATGTGAAAAAAGAATGGTTGAGGTTGAAGACGAAGAATTTATGGGCTGTGAGGTCAAGGCTGTTGCTTCAAAGCTTACAGTAGATTTATCTCTTGCTGTATTTGAAAAGGATGTATACATTAACTTTGAGAGTATATGCAGCAATGTATCAGTAGTTCTTCCTGATGGAGTGAATGTAACCTGTGATATAGAAAAAAGACTTGCAGGTGTCCATAATTATGTTGAGAATTCTGATGAAGATGGTATTCATACAGTATATATCATTGGTAAAGCAACACTTGGCAGCGTAGAGGTTATACCTGTTGATTTCTATGTTGACGATGAAGATGATTATGAGGATATGCAGGAGGACTTCGATGCTGATAAAGTATTCGAAGAGTCAGAGGATGTTCTGGTAAAGGTCATCAACAAGTCAGAAGAAGCTGACAGGGCAGAAGCTAAAGAGGATAAAGAAGGCAAAGAAAAAGAAACTGAAGAAGTCAAAGAGGCAGAAGAAGATGTGCTTGCTGGCATAGAGATAGAAGATGAAGAGAGTGAGCAGAAGGAAGATATCAAAAAGGATGATGTCAAGGCTGAGAAGCCAGAAACTATCAATCTGGAAGAAATATAAGGATATGCCTCACTAAACCAGTTGCATAATAAACATGTATATAGAAATGAAGATTAAGTATGAAATACAGAGATAAGCTTATTAGGTATTTTGAGGATACACCACAAGGAGCTGTTATAGTTGCCAACGATATGTACGAGGATGGCTTCACCAGGATGAGCCATGATGCCTTTTTCAGGGCTGTTGAAAGGCTGTGTGAGGATGGGATTATCATAAGAGCCGGGAAAGGAATGTATATTAAGTCAGAGGATAAGGACAAAAGTATTGAAGAGCTTCTGCTTAATTACTTTTTCGGGGAGAATAATGATAACGGTCTGTTCATAGGCTACAGATTATATAACAAGTACCAGATATCTTCATATGACGATGGAAGAATAGAGTTATATTCTAATGTTATCAGGTCAAGAACGTGCGAGGTTGGCAGTATATCAGTCAGACGGCCAGGTGTTGAATTGGACTTCGAGAATGCAAAGATTATTGAAGCACTTGAGATTATGCAGAATTATTATAATATAGAACAACTGAATAAGCACAGGTTTGCACGATATGCAAAGCAATTTGCCATAGGGTATAGTGATGTGGCGGCGGTACATGTGCTGGAGCATATGAAATATAAAAAGAGTACGATTGCATTTATGAAGAAGGTGCTTGATATGTATAAGGTTGGAAATACACTCCAGCAGTATCTTAGCTATGCATCAGATTATAAGGTGCCGGCAGTCCAGAGGATTGCACGTTAAAAAATACTTTACATTTTTATATGCAATATATATAATGAGGTCTGTAAAATAGAATTCAATAAGAATTCTATTAAAATATTATAAAAAGCAGAGTAGGAATATGTGCGTTAAGTGCTGTATGGACAGGGAGTTGCCATACGGACGAAAAGTTATCTTGCGATACATAATCCGCATCCCGCTGCTACATACTATGGCTGATAACCTCCTATGTAGAGCGTAGATTACTGCAAAGGAGGTTTTTTTATGTCTATTTTATTAAGAAATTTTGCATTTTCTGCAAAAGAATTCAAGAGCATAAAGTCAGTAGTTATGGCTGCACTTCTTATTGCTCTCCACACAGTATTAGCTGTGTTTGTATCTATTCAGGTTACACCTACGTTAAGAATTTCAGTTTCTTTTCTTGCCAATTGTGCCATAGGGTATATGTTTGGGCCAGTTATGGGCTTTGTCTGTGGAGGTCTTGGTGATCTTATACAGTTTATCATAAAGCCAACTGGAGCGTATTTTCCAGGCTGGACACTAAGTGCTGCACTTGCCGGCTTTATATATGGCCTGTTTTTCTACGGATGCAATATGAAGGTGGCAGAGAACTTTGATTCAGAAAAGAAGGGGATACTTAAGTTTATTGATGTTAAGTTTCTCTTAAGATGTGTTCTTGCACTTTCAGTAGATACAATTATTGTTAATGTTCTGCTTGGAACATTATGGTGTAGTATAATGTATGGAAAGGGCTTTGCATTCTATTTTTCAATAAGATTTGCAAAGAATATGATACAGCTACCTATAAATATAATACTTACTTACTATGTATTAGGCTTTGTTAAATATATCGACAGCAGAATATATAAGTAATTAATGGTCAGGCTTGTGTTTTCGTACACTTGGCATAAGCTCAGCTATATTCCACACAGGTGTACAGAAATGGAGATTAATATGTCAAAGATAATGATAGCATCAGATATTCACGGTTCTGCATATTATTGCAGATTAATGTTAGACAGATTAAGAGAAGAAAAGGCAGAAAGACTGGTTCTTCTAGGAGATATCTTATATCATGGACCAAGAAATGATCTTCCAAAAGAATATGCTCCCAAAGAAGTTATTGCAATGCTTAATCCACTTCGCGACAGAATAATATGTGTAAGAGGAAATTGCGATACAGAGGTAGATCAGATGGTGCTTGACTTTAATGTTCTTAATGAACAGGCATATCTAAACTTTAATAATCGTTCAATAGTACTTGTACATGGACACAAGCTTGATGAAAAGAATATTCCGGCACTTAATAATGGTGATATATTATTATGTGGACATACACACGTACCAAAGTGTGAACAAAGAGATGGATATACATATATGAATCCGGGTTCGGTGTCTATTCCAAAGGAGAACTCAGCACATAGTTATATGATACTTGATGATAAGTTTTACTGGAAGGATATAGAGGACGGAAGTGTCTATATGACTTGTTAGTATATTTCATAATTGTTTATATATTTTTAATTGCTTTTGATTATATATGTGATAGAGTATTATAAGTGATGACCGTAGTGTCAAGTCATATAATATAATATGAAAGGCTGGATAGATTGATGAATGGTTTTAAAGATAAGATAGCGAGATTCATGTATGGAAGATATGGTATGGATCAGCTTTCAAGGAATCTGTCTTTAATATGCCTGGTGCTTCTTGTTATTACTATGTTTGTAAGAAGTAATGTAGTATATACGGTAGCATTAGCAGGAATTGTTTATACATATTTCAGAGTGTTTTCGCGTAATATATCAAAGCGTTCAGAAGAGAATGAAAAGTACCTCAGGTTTCATTATAAAGTAGTTGGAAGATTTAATAAGATAAAGTTCAGAATAGCAGATAATAAAACACATAGAATATTTAAGTGTCCTAGCTGTTCGCAGAAAATAAGAGTCCCTAGAGGTAAAGGGAAGATAAGTATTAAATGTCCTAAGTGCAGGATAGAATTTATAAAGAAGACCTGATAGGCGAAAAGGAAAATGTATTTATACCATATTGGTGGTTGAATACATTTTCTTTTTTTATATCCGCGTTTATCGGAAGGAAATCATATATGTAAAGAGTCTGTAGCTGTCTTGGCACAAGTATGCTTTGCAGGAAGTATGCATATATTAATTACAAATGTATAATCTTTAGGATTACAGGATGAATCAGAAAATAGAAAATATTCTGAATGTATCGTTGGCGGCTACTAAGGATGAGTTAAGGAATTCTGATAGTCTTAATACCGGCTTTGACTGGAAAAACAATACATGGGAAACAATCGTAAAGTATTCGGGAAGTCTTGATGCTATAAGGAGCAGATATAACGTATATATAAAAGAAATGCTGTACAATTATGCAATAGTTGCTGCAGATAAGAATACGATAGAGCTTATATCACAGGAGAATAATATAGAATATATAGAAAAGCCTAAAAGCATATATTATCAGTTGGAACAGGCCAAGTCAGCGGCCTGTGTGCGGAATGTATTGTCTGGGTTTAATGGGGGGAATACACAATATCTTAGTGGTAAAGGAGTTATAAC
>CAKRKK010000038.1 GCA_934358235.1 uncultured Lachnospira sp. | reverse complement strand
GAAACAAGGAGAATGTGTTGCATCAACCTCATCTGCTCTGTATACACGTCCTGGTGATATCATTCTGATAGGAAGTCTGCCCTTCTCCATAACTCTTGCCTGAACAGGCGAGGTCTGTGTTCTAAGCACAATCTTATCATTTACATAGAATGTATCCTGCTCATCCTTTGCTGGATGATTAGCAGGAATATTTAATAATTCGAAATTATAATGGTCATATTCAACTTCTGGTCCTTCTACTACTTCATATCCCATTCCGATGAATATCTTTTCTATCTCTTCCTGTGCAAGAGTGTTAGGATGCTTATGTCCTAATTCTGCCTTCTTTGCTGGAAGTGTTACATCTATAACCTCTGCCTTCATCTGAAGCTCTCTCTTCTTTGCAGCAAGATCCTTCTTTGCAGCATCTAACACTTCCTCTATTGCCTGTCTTGTTTCATTGACAATCTGGCCAACCTTAGGTCTGTCCTCTGGAGCAACCTCTTTCATGCTCTTTAAAACCTCTGTCAGTTCACCCTTCTTTCCAAGAAAAGCAACTCTGATATCGTTTAACTTTTCAAGAGAATCTGTTGCTTTAATCTGAGATAAAGCACTTTCTTTGATTGCATCAAGTTTCTCTTTCATCTTATCCTCCATTCTAGCACTACGCAGCAATGTGCGTCATCTTTCTTAGTCTAGGAATACTAATCTCTTTTTATAAAAAACCACTCTTAATTGTAACACAACTTATTGTTTTGGCAAGCTTTTTCTTTTTTCATACATTTCCAGAATCTGCATAGCCTCTCTTGCATACGCAGGATTCTTTCTTGTGATATTCTTGATATTATTCTTAGCATCCTCTATTCTGTTTTCATTATATTCTATCTGACTTCTTAGCTTCTGCCTTCTTACTGACAGATTATGCCTTACTTCCACCATTTCCTTAGGATTAAGTATTGCCTTAACCTGTGCTATCCATATGTGTGAATCAATAACCTCAAGTCTGTTAAGAATATGTACAAGCTCATTTTCTGCATCTGTAAGATTATTAGTCACCTCAAGAATCTTTCTTTGTTCCTCCTTCATCTCTACATATGCCTGATACTTCTGTTCAAGCTCATATGAACTCTTTATATAGAACTTATTATACTGATAATCCAGCACATTAGCTGCATTAACATATTTTATCTTAATTCTGTTAAGAAGTGCCGTAGCTTTATTTAACTTTATCTCTGTTACATAAACCTTTCTTTCTATTGTCTTAAGATAAGCAAACAAGCCTAACGACATAATTCCTGCCAGCACCGCAATAGTAATGAATTCACCTATACTGTCTGTTTTATCAGTAGCTGCCGTAATAAGCATAAATATTATAAACACACTTACAATAAACACGCATATAAGCTGTGCATATCTCTTTATTCTAAGCTGCTTTTTAACAAGCTCCTTAGCTTCCATTCTGCACATCGTTCTCTCAGCCTTTACCATTCTTATATCTCTTGCTATGGTATTCTTTTCATCCTCTGCCGTACGAAGCTTTACTATTGCATCCGGAAACTCTGCCTCATACATTTCCATATTCCTGTATGCTCTGTTTGAAAGCTTATTATCAGGCGTTTTTAGTATTCTCCTGTCTACAGAAAGATTATCCACCCTGTCTGCTGCCATAATCAATTCTCTTTTAATATCCTCTGGTGCATTCTCTATCTTCTGGATATCCTCGTAATAATCAGTAACGCTTTCGTATTCCACCTTTGCATTTTCTATAAAACGTGCAGCTTCCTCGCATATATCACACTGGCTCTTTACAAAGCCTCCTATTTCTGTTCCGCTAAAGCCTGCTGTATCCACGCTTTCAAGTTCATTGGCAGCCTCTGCTGAAGCTTTTGTATGTGATACCTTGTCAACCTTTTGTATAAGTGTCTGTGTCTGGATACTATTAAGCAGATTATCATATTTTTCTTCTTCGCGCTGTACATCTGCCTGCTGCTTCTTAGTTTTTTCCGCAAGTCCCGAAGGACCATCAGGCTCCTCCTGCTTTTTAGTAATATTTCCAAATATTGCACTAATACCTGAACCTGCATCCTTCTTAGCTGTATTGGCCTCTCCAAGCTCCATGCTCTTAATCATATCATTAATAGAACGTCTGCTTTTAACCTCAGCTTCATTATCATACATCAGCTCTTCAAGATCTTTTAAATCATCATCCTTATCATAGCTGTTCTTTAATACATCGAATAATCCCACCTGTTATATCACCTCGCAGTATATTTACAATAGTCCTTCTTCCATTCCTTTAGCATATCCTTCACAGCTCTGTTATAATATGCCACATCGCCCTGTTCCTTTCTGTTTTCCAGCTCCTCTAACCTTCTATATTCATCCTGATACTGTGCATTATCCATAAGGCTTTCAATCCGCTTTCTTACAGCACACTCTTCCTCTGAGGCTTCCTCCTTTAACGGACCGTTATTTCTGTCTATAAAACATTTTGCAGAAAGATAGCTTTTATAGGATTCCTGATACTGTCCTATATCATACGCGGTCTTAAAGCTCTCTGCTGCCTGTGTATACAAAAACATTCTCGCATATGAAACTCCAAGATTATGATACACCCGCGCGACAAACGCACCTGGTGCATTACACTTATATTCTTCTATTATATTTCTGTAACAGTCTGCTGCCTTGTAATAATTCTTTCGTTCAAGATAAGTATCAGCCCTCGACTTAAGCCTCTCATATACATTCTGGCTATCAAGCACACTTAATATTTCACTTATCTGGTCTATTTCACTTATTGAATAATAATCAACCGATTTAAGAATAGTGACAAGTATAGCTGCAAGTCCCGCGCCCTGGCTTCTTAACTCCTCTATCCTGTCTGCAAGCGGAGCATCCTTTGTTTCTTCTCTTAAGAAATGTATAAGGTCATCACTCACAAAATCATTAGTAAGTATATATATATTATTATATATGTAATAGCACAATTCTTCCTCTGTGTATAAGCTGACATCTAAAGAACTGATATATAACGGCGTAGCTGCAACCTTATCCCTGCATAAAATCATTGTACCCATACATCTGCCTCACTTAAGTCCAACTCTTGTGTTATAACCCTGCCTGAGGATTTAAACAATTCCCCAAAGCCAAGGTCTTTTATAGTAATCTCACATTTATTCTGTGATACCAGCTTTACTTCAAGCCTTATTCTTGTTGTTTTTCCTTCCCTGTAAGGTATATCGCTTATATCTATAACCTTATCCTTACTCTCACCTTGTATATTCGTAATCCTAAGTGTTATAGAATTCATATCCTCGATTATAAAATCTGCACTTCTGTCAGCCATATACCAGTTAGTTCCCTGCTTTATCATGCGAAATCTCATAGGTCTTTCGTGTTCGCTTATATCAAGCTCTATATTAACTTTAATACAGCCCTCAACAAGTAATACTACATTATCAAACACATCCTCATACATGTGCTCATAAGCTGCAAAGCAGGCACCTCTTACATATAGATTCTGTCCGGTAAATGCTTTCCTGCCGCGTATTAATGCTTTAGCCAGCCTTTCAGGAAGCCTGTCAACATCAAAGCCCTTGCCAGTAAGATATACTGCAGATGCCATATTTTCCTTAAAATACTCTTCAAGGTACTCTGTAAACCTTTGGCACTCTGCCATATCCTTTATTATATCCTCTGTTATATACCGCCTGCTCTCTTCTGTTATATACTGCAAACCATTGATGGTATTATAGGATAATCTATGTATATTTATAGCGCTGTCTTCATAATCCATAAGGACAACTCCGGACTTATACAGCTCCTTCCTCTGAGAATATGCATAATATGCAAAGCTTTCCATAGGACCTGTAATCACATAACTTTCTTCCGGTACTCCAGCCTCCTTAAGCTGCAATGCTATTTCATCCAGCTCACTGCGTGAGGATGCTTTAGTTGTTATGCACAGGCTGTCAGGCTTAGCTACTCCATACCTTGAGCATATTTCAGTAATTGCAGCTTCTATGGTAAGTCCTCTTACACCCTCACACGCTGCCGGCTCCCTGATACTCATATCATAAACGCAGGCCTGCTGTACTACATTACTATCATATTCAATTCCTGCTATAAGCGCATTATCCATACTAATCCTCATTTCTGTTCCTGCTCTTTGCACCTGTTTTATTTATACCTGCGCATTAATTATTCCCTAACTGTGTAAAAAGCTCTCCTGTCACATAATCTTCTATGACATAACTGCTCATAAGCTTCTTAAGGGTAACCATATCGTGAAGCTCATCACTTGCCAGACAGTCATTGATTGAATCATACCTTGCGTATGTATCATTCTGTCCTATATCATCATACACCAGATTATATTCCTGTGACCTGCTTCCATCCTGTAATGTAAAATAATAATTAACCTTGTCATCATAAAACAAAACCAGTCTGTGTGTAAATATGCCACAGGCATCACATTTCATAACAACAGTTTCATATGTTTTATTATCATTAATTCTATAATTCAGCTCCACCTTCTTATCAGGAGCTCCATAATATTCTATAACAGTCAGCCCGTATCCATTATAAGGTATATTCAGCACACCCTTAAAGCTTCTATAATAGTCATATATAAGCTCTTTTTCACACAGCTCATTAAGCAGTGCCTGTGCCATACCCAGCATGTCCGAATTCTTCAATTCTGTAATCTGTGAAGCTGCTCTTTTCATCCATGCAACATAACAGGCTAATGGCAGTCCTGCTTTATCACGATATGCCTCTTCTACCACCTTAAACACTATAGAAGCTGCCTTTATGTTCTTCATAATGTAATTATAAGAATTATAGAACGTGTATGCTTTAACGATTGTATTAACCGGTGCATTCTTATAATAATTCTCAAAAACCTCTGTTAATCTGTCTGATATTGTTCCTGTAAACAACATCTGTGATATTATTCTCTCAGAAAGAGCCTTGGTACTTACTCCAAAGCCCTCTGCCGCCTTCCACAGCTTATACATATCAGAACTGCTGCCATTATAGTTGTCAACCATATATATAAGTATCTGTTCATTATACAGATGCTTCTTAAACACATATTCAGTTATAACAGTTTTATATTCTTCTGAATTCATACTGGCATCTATCTCGTGCACCATAAACTTAAATAATCTGTCTGCTGAAACATATGCATATCCATATCGTTCTATAAGCTGCTTTGCTTCATAATACATTCCATAATCTAACAACAGTTCTATAAGAACCGCACTATCCATTACTCCAAGATTATATGTGTCAAGTGACTGATACTCCTCTTTAAAGCTTTCGCCCTTATAATAGCCTGAATAGAATTCTATCATCCAGGAATTCAGCTTTCTTTTATATGAATCTGATATTCCATCAATTTTCAGTGCTTTTTTATACATTTCCAGAGTATTAGTTTTATAAATGCGTTTTCTCCTATAATATAAAGTTTTATATATAGTAATATATTTATCATCCACATCATAACTGTCATACTCTGACATATCATCAGGCTCTGAGAATATTTTCTCTATCTCGTAATTGATAGTATTACGTCTTCTGCAGCCATCACTACATAAAAATGCTATTGAACATTCTTTTGTATAAATCGGAAGATATGTATCCCTTCCTGTAACCTCATACACCACTGCATCATTAAGCTCTCCATATTTAACAATTATTGCCTTTACATAATCATCATAGCAGGTTATGCGGTACATAAACCTAAGCTGTGCTATAAAAGCTGCTGTATCCTTCTTTAGAAGCTGTGGCTTTAAGAATTCTTTATAAAGATACACAAGCCACTTATCAATATGCCCCTGCTTTAGCTGTTCATATACATACAGTTCTATTGTCTGTTCGTAGGAAGTATATATTTCCTTATACTGCTCTTTATGATACACAATATTGGCAAACAGGAAGGATTTCCAGGAATAATTCACACCCGAATCATAAGAAAAATACATAAGCACTATCTTAGGCAGCCTTACGGTAATATCTTTTCTTATACACGCTATATAGAATTCATAAAGTCTTGTTATCCTTATCCCACGAAGGACTGCTTTTTCATAATATACAAAATCCTCTTCCTGTGTAATTCCGGTCCTTATCATATGAACTATAAGTACCTCAAGTATCTCATCGTCATCATATATGGCGTATAATCTTTTTAATAATTCTATATTTACGCTATCCGCATTTCTTTCATTTCCAATAACATATGACACCTGTCTGGCAAGCTTCTTCGTTATTATATTATACTTTATGCCCTCTGAAATAACCTGTACCTCAAATCGGTTCATAACCCTTAAAAGCTCAGGCTGTGCATTATATATATTCAACGCTTCAATATACATGACCGGACTTGTACACCCATCCTTGAATGTATCCTTTATCCTTATAAGCTTGATGCTTCTGTTATTTTCTACCTGTCCATCTATATAGAACAATATCCATAACAATTTCCAGGTGTCATAGCCATTCTCATAGTATTTACTGACTATCTGCGCTACATCTGATGTATATAAGATATCCTTCTTCTCTAATGTACTGACATAAAGATAAAGGCAATATAATTCAACATGATTATCAACATCTGTTAATATCCTGTCTTTAATATTTTCAAGTATAAGTCTTCCATCAGAAACATTTCCACTTATAAAGTCAAGTCCAGCCTGAAACACATCAAATATTATGTCCGTTTTTTTCAATCCGCGTGCTCTCATAAGCATTTTATTAGTGTCTGATATCCATTGTTCCCGGCTTATCTGCTTTGTTCTAAAAGCAATATATGCCTGCATCAGAGCTATTCTTGCTGTCTTAAGCTCCATACGCATATCAAAGTCTGAATCCTCTGCCAGCTCATTTGCTATTGTATTATATGCAATCCCACTCTGTCCTGTATGAACTGCTTTTTC
This sequence comes from uncultured Lachnospira sp., assembly GCA_934358235.1. Lineage (GTDB taxonomy): Bacteria > Bacillota > Clostridia > Lachnospirales > Lachnospiraceae > Lachnospira. The sequence goes on along the minus strand of CAKRKK010000038.1, from coordinate 8,441 downwards.
CTTATAGATATTTAACTCAACTATTTCTTCACTATCAAGGGAACGAATATGTATAGCTGTATAATTATTACCATTATGAAGTCTGCTATAATCTATCAGATATTCAAGCTCGTATACATCTCCAACAAAGTCCTCCGATGTAAGCCTTCCACGTTTCATTATGACATAATCTGAAGGGCAGCTGACTTCAAGCTCTATATATCCCCAGCCACTTTTCTGTAGGATAATGCTATCCTTTTCACTACCCTCTGCAAGGCTGTAGCTGCGTGACTTATCATTAACGTTAAAGGTAACAGGCGATTTCTTTTTTATGGCAACAAGAAATTCTTCCATTGATACATATACATTATCACTATCATACAGGCTGTCATACAGATTAATGAGTGTTTCATCAGCTTTAAGAAATATTTTCTTGAAATTATCCGACCTATATAAGGCTGCTGCCTCTTCCACCGACTTCTGAACAAGATTAGTAAAGTGAAATAAATCGTCTCCTTTTCCAAAGCTTGTATCAACCTTTTGTGTGCAGCCCGTTATAACATAGGTAATCTCTTTTTCTGCTGCATTACTTTCAATGACAAACTTTCCCTCTATCTGTTCTTTATCTTCAAGCACCCTTGCATCTACAACATAGCTTATAATACATTCCTTTCCCATAAATGTATTATTCTTTATAGTAACACGGCAGTCAGAAGAGTACACTACCCCCTTTATAACATCATCCGCCTTAATATGCAGTTGTTTCTTGCTATACGTTCCACACAATACCTCTTCACGTATTATATTACCAGGCTCTAAGATATCTGGCGTATCTGTTATAAACTTTCCCATTGAAAGCCTGTTTATATACTCCTTCACTAATTCCTTCTCCAATCCTGTGTTACTCTGTACAATCATAAGCTATATGGTCTGCAATATACATAACCCGTATAATTAATTGTCTGCTTCTGTCTTTATTCTATCCAGATGTTCTTTTATACATTTCTCATAGCCATTATCGGTAGGCTCATAGAATGTTGTTCCTTCAAGTCCATCGGGAAGATACTGCTGCTTTACATAATGATTAGGATAATCGTGTGCATACTTGTATCCTATACCATGCCCTAGCTTTGCCGAACCCTTATAGTGGGCATCCTGCAAATGAACTGGAACTGGCTGTGTTTTAGTAGTCCTGACAAGCTCAAGTGCCTTATCTATTGCCAGGTATCCAGCATTGCTTTTAGGTGCACAGGCCACATATAATGCCGCCTGCGATAATATAATCCTTGCCTCAGGCATACCAATCCGTTCTACTGCCTGTGCTGCACTTACTGCTACCACCAGTGCATTAGGATCAGCATTACCAACATCCTCGCTGGCACATATCATTATTCTTCTTGCTATAAATCTGATATCCTCACCTGCATACAGCATCTTTGCGAGGTAATAGCTGACTGCATCCGGATCTGAACCTCTCATGCTTTTTATGAAAGCTGATATAGTATCATAATGATTATCACCTGTCTTATCATATCTTACTGCACGCTTCTGTATACACTGCTCTGCTGTCTTAAGATCTATATGAATCTTTCCATCCTCCGACCTGTCAGTTGTCAGTATTCCAAGTTCTATCGCATTAAGTGCACTTCTTGCATCGCCATTGGATATATCTGCAAGAAACTCCAGCGCTTCCTCATTGATATCTGCCTTATAGCTTCCCATGCCTCTTTCTTTATCATACACAGCTCTTTTTAATATTTCCTTAATATCGTCCTTAGACAAAGGCTTTAACTCAAATATAATTGATCTTGATATCAAAGCCCCATTAACCTCAAAGTATGGATTCTCTGTTGTTGCACCAATAAGTATGAGTGTACCATCCTCAACAAAGGGCAGCAGATAATCCTGCTGGCCTTTATTAAATCTGTGTATCTCATCCACAAAAAGTATTGTTTTTCTTGCATACATCCCAAGATTATCCTTTGCCTTTGCAACAACCTCTTCCATATCCTTCTTACCAGCTACAGTTGCATTCACCTGACAGAAATCTGCACTTGTCGTATTAGCAATAACCTTGGCTAGTGTTGTCTTTCCTGTTCCTGGTGGTCCATAAAATATAATTGAACTTAATTTATCTGCTTTAATTGCCCTGTATAGCAGCTTATCCTTACCAACAATATGCTGCTGTCCAACCACCTCTTCCAACGTTCTTGGCCTTAATCTCATAGCAAGTGGCGATTCATTTTCTTTATTACTTTCACGCATATATTCAAATAAATCCATAAGCTGTCCTTTCATAGCAAAATGTACTTTTTATCATATATTGTAACATATATTGATATTTTTTTAAAGCAACAATGCTATGCACCTAATAACTTTAGTACTTTTCTTAATGAATCCTTATAATTCATAAGCGGTATGTTTTCCTTAGCAATTATAGAAACCGTACCTATAAGACTATCCTTATAATAATAATTAATAACCCCAACTTCATCCTTTTCACCAACCGGCGCACTCACATTATCAAACACACACTCTCTTCGTATATCAGATGGATTATACTGATTAAGAAACATATATGAAAAATCCTCTGCTTTTTCTACTCTGACCTTATCCTTCACACCAGCCTTAACCTCTACCTGCTCTGTTTCTAGTGCAGCCGTATCCTGATATATGCTGCACACGCTAAAGCCATAGTTCAGAAGTGTTATAGCATCCTTAAATCTTATCTTACTTGTTGGCGCAGCCATCACTACTGCTATAAGCTCAATGCCATCCTTTACTGCTGTTCCTGACAGACAGCAGCCTGCTTTTCCTGTTGAACCTGTTTTAAGTCCTGTTGCATAGCTATACTGCTTTATAAGCTTATTAGTATTAGACAATGTAAAATCTTTTTCTCCATTACGCGTGATATGTGTTATATCCTCCATCCATATATTGCTGAATTCCTTAACCTCAGGATGGCTGTTTATAAGCTCCCTGCTCATAAGCGCCACATCCTTTGCACTTGAAATGTGTCCATCTGCGTCAAGCCCACAGCAGTTCACAAAATGAGTCTGCTCCATTCCCAGCTCTTTTGCTTTTTCATTCATTTTCCCAACAAATACATCCTCTGAGCCACATATATATTCAGACATGGCTACACAGGTGGCATATTCATATAGTAGTCACTTTTATTCATTATTAATAGAATTCATTAATACAATCCTTAATAGAATCATTCACGTTCATCTACACAGAATATGGATTGTTAAATCTATAGTGAATGTTAATTGAACCATCTGCATTTACTTCTATTTTTTCTATAAGCTCAACAACAATATCTCTTGTTAATTCTTCTATATTAATGTAATCCTTAAATGCTTCAACCCATTCATCATATTCATTATCCATTTCCTTCTGTGATTCTATCCTATCTAATACTGCCTCCTTTTCACTTTCTATCTTCTTTCTCTCAACATCATAGTCGCTGACATACCTCAAGTATTCTTCCTTAGATATAATCTCTTCCATATAATTATCATATGTCTTCTTTTTATATACACTAATCTTATCAAGCCTCTTGTTAAGTCCCTCTATCTGCTGCTGATAAAAACTGCTATTCCTATCACATATGCTCATCTTTGTTAGTGTATCAATATCATCTGGCTTAAGAATTTTCCTTGCTTCTTCTTTTATAGATAATAAAACTGCTTCTTCTAATTCATCCACATTAATACTATGACTTGCACAAAAGCTTTTTCCCATAGTCTTATATATCTTGCATATATATCCTATAAACCCTTTTTGTCCTCGTCTTGCATACTTTCTTGCCATCGCATGACCACAATCAGCACAGAAAACAAGTCCTGAAAAGATTCCATTAGGCTGCGTATCTTTTACCTCTCTTCTTCTCACCTTTTGTAATTCCTGCACACGATTATATGTATTAATGTCAATAATCGCTTCATGTGTATTCTCGACTTTAATCCATTTGTCTTTGGGAAGTACCACTTTTCTCTTATCCTTATATGACAATGTATTAGCTTTGTTTTGTATTAAGTGTCCTATGTACACTTCATTGTTTAATATGGTAGCTATTGTCTGATATGACCATGTAGATGTTGTTTCTAATTCACAGGCATTATGATAATTTTCATGTAAGACATCACGCTTATAGATAGATGGAATTAATATACCTTCACTAGATAATATAGAACCTATTTTAGCCTTGCCGTATCCACATATATATAAATCATATATACGTTGCACAACCTTTGCAGCATAATCATCTATAATAAGATGGTTATGATTCTTAGGATCACGTATATATCCATACGGACATGATGAGCCTAAAAACTGTCCATCCTTCATCTTAGCTTTAAAAGCTGAACGGATATTTTTGGATAAATCCTCACAATACCATTCATTTACAAGACCATTAATCTGTCTGCTCTTTTTATTACCTTCGTTGTCAGTATCAACTCCATCAACAACACCTATAAATCTTATTCCTAAGTTTGGCAGCATATGATGTAAATACTTTTCAATATGTTCCATATTCCTTGAAAATCTTGACTGCGACTTTGCAATAATTACATCATATTCACCCATTTTTGCATCAAGAATCATTTCCTCAAATCCAGGTCTGTCGTCATACAATCCTGATTCATCATCATCAGAATAAACCTTTACTATCTTAAAGCCTTTCTCCAAGGCATAGTCTGTCAGCATAAGTCTCTGGCTTTTAATACTTGAACTGTCATCTCCTTTGTTAACCTTATCTGCATCTTCTTTACTTAATCTCAGATATAATACTGCACGATTACCCATATATTTTAATCTCCAATCGTTTAAATAATTATATCCTTGTATCAATGCACACCATAACAAATAATATACACGACACAAGGATATTTTTCTATACTTACTTTGTATGTTTCTTAATAACTCTACCCATACAATCTACTAATTTTTCTCCACCATAAAATACATTCACTTTAATTTTTCGTTCTTCTTTTTTCAATCGAATCCCTCACAATATCTGTTTGTTTTATAATATTCAAATAGTTATAATCTTATGTTTAATCACAATCGTTTAATTATAATTAAAAATCCCCCATCCATAACGGACAGGGGGTACATAAATCTGCTCTACATATGCTATTTTTACTTTTTATAGTTATCCTTATTAAACATCTCTTCTAACAAAGCATCTGTAATATTCTTATATTCTTTGTTCAATTCTTTTGATTTTTAGCTTTTCCCAAAAGATACCAGAAAAATATATGCCAGCTTGTATTATTAACTGGATGGATAAATACACCAGTAAACGCTTAACTGAATTTAAGCAGCAAATTACACATAGTAAATGGCAGACTATGGAACTTGAAAAGGCTGTTAATAATATACATAACAGACAGTAGAAATAAAAATAAGCACCTTCAGATTTTGCTCTGTTGGTGCTTATAATAAAAGCATAATTATCTTGGATGGGCGGTGTATCCATCATCTCAGGTACTCCTTTCAGAGTGTGTCGGGAACCTTTTCCGACCTCAAAATAATTATGTTCATTACTATATTATTCTTTTCTCATTAATAATATACCATTATTCATTATTATTGTCAACGGAAATTTCTTTAATTCTACCACTATATAGACGTCTTTCTATCTTCGATTCCTGTATATCTATCATAGTCGAAACATAAAGATACTCTCCCTCTGTATCTAACTTAATTCCTATCATAACATTATCAGCATATCTTTTTATAAGTTCTATACTCGTTCCCTGCTCATTGGGATTAACCCCTATATAATCTGGTTCAGAAATAATATCAGGTATATAGTCAATATACTTTAAGCATTTATAATGTTTTCTTTTTACTATATGTGATGGAAGACCTTTTGATCTATATATTTCTAATTTTTCTATATTAATCCCCAATATATCGTTATATTTAGAATTATATTCTCCTACTTTTAATAATTCTTCTTTGTTGCTCATCTACTCTCCTCATTTATGTAAAATATCAATAACCAAATCTCTATTTCTATCCTATACACTAAAAACAGCATCCTCTACGGCTCAATGTGAAGGATGCTATTCTTTATAGTTTAATTTTACTGAGGGCAAATCGGAGTCATATCCGATTCACTTTCTAAGTAGATTATACACTAGGGCATTTGAGAAATCAAGTGTCCTTTTTATTTCTATATATTTCGGTTCATCACTTATCAGCAACTAATACTTTTTTATAATCTATCATTCTCACGCATTTCTCTCATATATTCATCTACATTTTTTCCACACTCTGTCGCAGACATAACAAACTGTTCTAAATCAACCTTCCATTCTTTCTAAACGGATATGTTAAATATTCCGTTGCTGTGACTGTGGATGTTACATAATCACAATCATCATTTTTACTTAAGAATGATAGCATAGTATTAAAGTATAAATCGCTTTCCTGAAGATAATATATAATAGGTGCTGTATCAAAAAATATCTTCTTAATATCTTTCATCTGTTCTCTGCTCCTTTATATATTCATCTATTTCTGCCGTAGTCATTTTTCCTGAGTTAACATATTTTTTGCTTTTAAGAATTCTGCTTCTTCTTTCTGCTCTATCTTCCGTATAATATTTTTCCTCAATATCCTTATACTTTGGCACTTCACTAGGAAAAATGCAAAACCCTACCATGTTTGTTTTTCTTTCCTTCTTCGAGTTTTTCTCCAAAGCTTCCATATTTTGCTTCAAACTCTTGTAATACATCCTCATGCTCTTTCTGATATAAATTTTTCTTCTGGCACGTTTCTTCATTCATTTCTCTAAACAAGAATATCATCTTATCCAGAATTTTATCCCACTCTGCATGACATTCATCATTGTAGGAAATCCCATGTTCATCCACGTACTCTGTCCCCAAACAACTTGGACTTCCATGTTTTGTATCTTTGAATTGTTGCAGCATATCTGGCATAAGATTCATAAACCAATAATCAATATTCCATAAATCCTTATCACAATAGCCTTTTGTCACTCTCTGAAAGCTGTATTTTATATTCCGAAACACCAGACCAGGTATCTTCCACGGTCTTTTTCTTTCGTACCAAAAATCTGTTTTATTCCATACATTATCCATTGTGTATCACCTTCCCTCAAAATAGTAATATCCCCGTCAATGACGAGGATATCCATTATTCAATAAAAGTTCTCTGATTCTGTTTCCTGTTGCTTCTTGTTGGATTGATAAATATATAGGCTTCACATTGCTCCTCCTTATACATCTTCTATCCCGATACACAAGCATATTTTAGCATTATTTCAATGTTTCTTCCAGTAATTTTATCTGATAGTACCTCTAAATTATATTTAATTTTATGCCTATTAGCATTATCTGTCATTAAACTATTGGTTTAATTCAGTTTTATAACGTTTCCATCTTTGGAAACTTATATGTCTTAATTTTCAGTTTATGTAATTGGCTTCAGGTGTGCATTTACAAGGCTTTATGTACTGTTTTTACTACTGTCTACTATATCATAACGCTACACACGCATCATTAGCACTTGCCACTGCTATACACTTTATCATCGTCCTTACACTCTGTATTTCCCCCTCTTCAAGAAACACCTGGCTGCCGCCCATAGATGCCGCATACTCCGAAACTGTTACAGGATCCTCCATCCTTATCTGTCCGCTTTCTAAGGCATCAAATATAAGAATAAGCGTCATTATCTTAGTAATACTTGCCGGTGCAAGCTGCTTAGCCGCATCCTTTTCATATATTACCTGACCTGTCTTCGCTTCCATAAGTATAGCTGATGGTGTTTCTATATCCGGACCATTAGCTGATACCTCTGCCTTACCGTCTTCCATGTCTGATTCCATCAATTCTTCTGCCCTTATCTGCACATAATTATAAAAAGCAGAATTAACAACAGTAGTCATTACAATAATAACTACTGCCATCAATCCTGCTATTCTATGCCAATCTCCATATATCCTGCACAAGCATCCGTACTTTAACCCTGCATTTACAAAAGCATGTTTCATACAAACCGCCTCTTAATACATTTACTACTTATATATGTATACATAACAGTTAATATTCTTATAAATGCATTATTCATCTTTTACAGCCTTAAATATATTTATTAAAGCATCAGATTATTTCGTCATATATTTTCTGTAAAATTATATTGATATTTTTACTATTACACATTATAACCTTTGTCTGTGATAGTGAACCTGCCGATTTAATCTTATAATACATACTGTGTGACATCCACTTTATAAGCATTACAACTGCATCAACTTCTATTCCTGATAAATTATCAGTCTCTGATTCCATAAAAATGCTGTTAGGAAATTTATGTTTTATCTCTGGCAGCGCATCACTTATATGTCCTGCAAATAAAAATCTCTTTTCTTGTAATTATATCCCATATCAAATTTTATCAAACCACGCTATATATAC
>CAKRKK010000037.1 GCA_934358235.1 uncultured Lachnospira sp. | reverse complement strand
TGATAATCCCACGATATGCGAATATTGGGGAGAATTGTGGGAGTGCGTAGCACGGAACAATTCGTAGGTATCAAAGTATGGGGCTTTTGACCCCGACATCATATTATTTAGTGATATATTAATGTGACCATTACATTTTATGAGCGAATCTTTCCTTGAAGCTGCAATGTTGACATAGAGGCTCTACTGCATATTTGTTATGGAAACCATTAATAAATGCAGTGCTTCGTTCACATTCAAGAATATCCTGTAATGGTGTATGAAAAATATTTCCCAGCTCCATAACGCCATTGCCATCAAGACAACATGGAGTAACTGTACCATCACAGAGTATCGCTATATGTGTCCGTAAGCCCTGGCAGAAGCCTCGTTCATTGTAATAACTGCCATCAAGCTCTGGCCATTCAAAAGGACTTTGTACATTAACATACAGATGCCTTTTTATCGTGCAATTACGTTTGTTAAAAAGCGTAGGAGCTTTTTTTGTATTCCATAGCCGGAGAGATATTTCTGTATCTGTATGTGATAATAGTTCTTCGCAGGAATAAAAAAGCTCATCAATATAAGTTTCCATATCAATGCAGTCATTATCATCGGCACTATGCATAGATACATTTATCTGGTGTACGGGGTACTTCATAAGAATATCCAGCTTCTTATAAAGCAGGGTTCCATTAGTGGTGAGATTGACAGTAAAGCCAGCCTCCCTGCATAGCAATAGAATGTCCTCAAGCTGTGGATGCAGCATAGGTTCACCCTTTACGTGCAGATATATATAATTCGTATATGGTCTGATTTCATCAAGAATATGTCCGAATTCTTCAATCGACATAAAGTGAGGTGGACGTTTTGTTTCCTGGCAGAAGGAGCAGGTAAGGTTGCAGGTGCTTGTAATCTCTATATAGATTCTTTTAAAACGGCTTACAGATCCCATATTATAAACCTTTTAGTAAAGCTGTTTACTGACAGCTTACTCAGCCTTAGCCATATATTGCTCAAGTGCAGCAGCAAGCTGGTCAGGGCAGGAAGTAGGCTTAAATCCACACTTTATACCCTTCATACGTCTGATTGCCTCCTGTACATCCATTCCCTCAACAAGAGCTGCAACTCCCTGTGTGTTGCCAGAGCAACCTCCCTCGAATTTAACACCAGTAACTTTATTGTCAACTACATCGAATTCAATAGAGCGTGAACATACGCCGCGTGTTGTGTACTTCATAATATTTCCTCATTTCTGCGCACGTATATTATATATAAAATGTATCAGGCTGGTATCAGGTGCGCGTAGACACCAGACCTTATTGCTGCGTGCAGATATAGATAAGCTGTGCTGTATGTAAAATAGCACAGTACATTCAAAAAGCTGTCTGCCCAGCATTACCTTAAAGTATAACATATAATATGCTTATTAGTGAATTATCATTATAAAATAAATATAAAAATAAATATCAAAATAAATATCAAAATGAATATAAAAATGAATATAAAATAAGCTGGTTGAATGAGTCTGCGGACTATGTTACTATATTAAATACATTTATAATCAAGAAAATATGATAAAACAGCGCAGGAATGTGTGCAGAAATGAGGATTAATATGATAGGTATAATAGGAGCTATGGATGAAGAGGTGGCTCAGATAGTTGAGGTTATGCAGATTGAGCGTGAGGAAAGCAAGGCTGGTATGTGCTTTAAGTCGGGCAGTCTTAATGGCAGGGACGTGGTTGTTGTAAGAAGCGGAATAGGAAAGGTCAATGCAGCAGTATGTACCCAGATACTTGCAGATGACTTTGACGTGGATTACATTATTAACACAGGTATAGCTGGTTCGCTTAAGGCAAAGATTGATATAGCTGATATAGTTATATCAAGTGATGTCCTTCATCACGATATGGACGCTACAGGCTTTGGCTACCAGCCTGGCCAGATTCCAAGAATGGATGTATTAGCCTTTGAAGCTGATAAAAGACTTATAGAACTTGCAGATAAGGCATGTAAAAAGGTACTTCCTGATATAGGAACACATATTGGAAGAATAGTAAGTGGTGACCAGTTCGTATCAGACAAGGCTGTTAAAGAAAGAATTGCGGCAGGCTTTGATGGCTATTGTACTGAAATGGAAGGAGCAGCAATAGCACAGGCAGCTTATCTTAATAAGATTCCATTTGTAATATTAAGAGCTATTTCGGATAAGGCAGATGATAGTGCAACTATGGATTATCCGGCATTTGAGAAGCAGGCGATTGCCAACTCAGTAAAGCTTATAAAAGAGCTTGTGTCATATATATAGTGTTAAGGTCTGTTAAGACAACACGTAGTAATTACATATTAATTAAAATACCTGGCTTATATGCACAGCCTGCAGGATACGACCGGACTTAAGGTGTATCCTGCTGACATCGGCATATGAGCCAGGCTTTTTATACTAGTTAGTAATTTAATAATTTAATAATTTAATAATTTAATAATTTAATAATTTAATAATTGAAGGCCTGAAAACAGTATTAAATGTTTAGCAAATCACTATACATAGCAAGTGCACCATCTGTATCGTGAGCTAACACGCGCTTTGCAAGTACCTTTCCGAGCTGTACGCCCTCCTGGTCGAAGCTGTTGATATTCCATAGGAAGCCCTGGAACATAATCTTGTTTTCAAAGTGGGCAAGGAGCGCACCAAGTGCAGCAGGAGTCAGAGAATCTCCAGTTATTATGCTGGAAGGTCTTCCGCCCTTGAAGTTCTTATTAAGATTGTCATCAGACTTTCCGCATGCGAATGCTACAATCTGTGCAGCAACATTGGCACATAACTTCTGCTGGCTTGTGCTGTCCTGTATGGTTACGTCGTTTTCAAGCTGGCTGTGCTTAAAGCCAATGAACTGAAGCGGTACGATATCAGTTCCCTGATGCAGTAACTGGTAGAAGGAATGCTGACCGTTAGTACCAGGTTCACCAAAGATAACAGGTCCGGTAGGGTAATCAACAGGCTCGCTGAATCTGTTTACAGACTTACCATTCGATTCCATGTCAAGCTGCTGAAGATGTGCAGGAAATCTGCTTAAGCCCTGTGAGTAAGGGAGTACAGCAGTACATTCGTAGCCAAGCACGTTACGTTCATATACGCCAATAAGGGCATCAAGCATTTCAGGGTTCTTAAGTGGATCCTGGTTCATAGAAAGCTTGTCCTCGCTGGCAGCACCGTCAAGAAATGCCGCAAATACTTCAGGACCAAATGCAAGTGATAATACTGCACCACCAACAGAGGAAGTAGAAGAAAAACGGCCTCCGATATAATCATCCATAAAGAATGCATCAAGATAGTCAGAGCTCTTTGCAAGAGGTGAGGTTTCACTGGTTACGGCAATCATATGCTTAGATGGATCAAGTCCTGCTTTTTTAAGAGCAGCTTTTACAAAGGACTCATTAGTAAGTGTTTCAAGAGTAGTACCAGACTTTGATACAAGTATAAATAATGAGTGTTCAACGTCAATAGAAGCAAGTACTGCAGAGGCATCATCAGGATCTACATTGCTTATAAACTTAGCCTCCAGCTTAAAGGAGTTGTTTTTCTTAGCCCAGTTCTCAAGAGCGATGTACATAGCGCGTGGTCCTAAATCACTGCCTCCAATACCTATCTGTACAACAGTTGTGAACTTTTCGCCGGCTGCGTTAGTGATTTCACCATTATGTACCTTGTTGGCGAACTCAGCGATTCTATCCTGCTGTGTCTTATAGAAGGTTCTTTTGTCAACGCCATCTGCCTGCACTGCATCACCAAGCTGTCCGCGTGTCATATGATGGAGTACAAGTCTGTTCTCACCGGTATTGATAACCTCACCATTGTAGAGAGCGGCGAACTTGTCAGCAAGCTGGGCTTCATTAGCAAGTCTGGTAAGTGCAGCCAGAATATCAGAATCTACCTGCTTTGCAGCATAATTATAGCTTAGTCCCTCAGCCATTGGTATAGAGTAATTCTTAACCCGGTCAGCACCAGCCTCACCTGACATAACAGCTGCTAAATCTACAGCGTTCGTTTCCTTAAGAAGCTTGAAGGCTTCAAGCGTATCAAGGTTGTTCCAATTAATCATAATAATATCTCCTCCTTATATATCGTACATCAGTGGGTACAGGAATAATCTGACACCTACATAATTATATAAGAATTATACTATTATTAATTGTCGAAAACAAGGCACAAATGCTATATAAATGTATTATGTAAATGTATTGTTGCGGGTTAAAAAGCTTTGAAAAAACTTTGGGAAAACTTAAAAAAAACTTTGAGAAAACTTAAAAAAACTTTGGAAAAATCTATGGAAAAATCTTTTGAAAATGCGAAAAAAAATGCATTGAAAAAATGCAGGACTGGAAGTATAATGGCGATATAAAAGTTTTATAAGGGATATTATTAAAAGTGCAATGAAGCACATGGGTTGTAACTTATAATGTGATATGCAATAGTAAGTTTAAAAAGGAGGTACATATAATGAAGATTCTTATGTTAGATGCATCGACCTATGGTGAGGATGTTAATGTAGATAAGTTCTATACACTAGGAGAGGTTAAGAGTTATTCTACAAGCACAAGGGAAGAAGCAATTAAGAGGGTAAGTGAATATAATCCTGAGGTTGTAATCATTAATAAGATAGTGGCAGATAAGGAATTCATAGATGCAGCACCAGCTCTTAAGATGATAGCAGAAACAGCTACCGGTTATAATAATATAGACATTGCCTATGCTAAGGAAAAGAATATAAGAGTTGCCAATGTTGCAGGATATTCGACAGCTTCAGTAGTGCAGCATACCTTTGCATTGGCTTTATATCTTGTTGAGAAGTTAAGCTATTATGATGAATATGTAAAGTCCGGAGAATATGCACAATGTCCGATTTTTTCACATTTTTCCAATGTATTCCATGAGCTGGAGGGTAAAACCTGGGGTATTGTCGGGCTTGGAACCATAGGTAAGGGTGTTGCAAAAATAGCTGCAGACTTTGGCTGCAGGGTAATATATTATTCTGCGAGCGGACATACACAGAAGGTTGGTTATGAAAGAAAGGAACTTGATGATTTTTTGAAAGAATCGGACATAATATCTGTGCATGCTCCTTTGAATGAAAAGACACAGAACCTCTTTAATGCAGCCGCTTTTGATAAGATGAAGACAAGTGCTATACTTCTTAATCTTGGCAGAGGACCAATAGTTAATGATGCAGAGCTTGCAGATGCACTTGAGGAAGGAAAGATAGCGGCAGCAGGTCTGGATGTGTTAGGAAAAGAGCCAATAGAAGCTGATAATCCGCTGCTTAGGATTAAAGACAGTACAAAGCTTGTTATAACACCACACGTTGCATGGGGAACGATAGAGGCAAGAACAAGACTTATGGATGAGGTATATGAAAATATAGCAGCCTTTAGCAGAGGCGAGAAAAGAAATGCAGTTGAATAAGTGAGGAGAGAAACTATGGAAATATTATCTGTTAATGATGATGAATTTAGAAAATATGGAAGAATTGTTGATAATGTAGACTTTACACCATTGGTAGAGGCACTAAAGAAAACACCCATTCCAGATGGGGTTGTGTATGAACCAGCGGTAAAGGAACTGGAGTCACTACCAGTAAGACTGGAGATTTCAGAGATTGTATATGGTGAAATGCCGGTTCAGATAGGTTATTGTAATGGACATAATTCAAAGCTTAATGCATTGGAATATCACAGGGATTCAGAGATTAATATTCCTGCAACGGATATGATTCTTATGCTTGGACTGTTAGCTGATGTAAAAAAAGACTATACCTATGATACCTCAAAGGTAAAAGCCTTCTTAGTACCGGCAGGTACAGCAGTAGAGGTGTATGCGACAACGCTTCATTATGCACCATGCGGAGTTGGAGAGAATGGTTTTCAGGTAGCAGTAATACTGCCTAAGGGAACTAATTACCCATTAAAGGCTGAGCATACAAGGGTGCATGAAAATGTTGCAGATAGTGAGGATGCCCTCCTTGCAGCCACTAATAAGTGGCTTATCGGACATGCAGAGGGAGGACTTGACGATACTGCATACATAGGGTTAAAGGGAGTTAATATAGATATTCATCTTCACTAAGAACCTCAACCTCCATATAAGCAAAGTCAATATCTTCAATAAAGTTATCGCTTGTGAAGCGTACTTTAGAACGGCGCTGGAAGTCTGCTATGTTTGCATCAAGCCATATAGGCTCACTTAGATCGAATTCATAGCAGGCTTCCTTTATGCCATTAAGAATCTTTGTGGTGCGTGATAAGTCGGGAGCAGCATTTTCGGAAACAAGCTCCTTTATCATATGATTAGAATTATCAAATAATTTACACCATATTCTCATGTTAAAACCTCCTGCGGATATATTATGATGATGTCGGGGTAAAAGCCCCTGACTTTGATACCTACGGATTGTTCCGTGCTATGCACTACCACGTCTACGCTCTAATCCGATCCGTGCTAAACATGTGCTACTGGCACATAATACCCTGGTATCATTAAATTTAAACAGCTTTGCCAGCTTATTCGTGGCTGCTTATATTTTCAGAGAAGACTATTGTGTACTGGTCTGAAGGGTATACCTGATATATAAAAGATGTTAAAAGCACCTTGGCATTATCAAGAGCTTTATCATATAAGCCATTGCTTATGGCATCGTTAAGTGCATCATCAGTAAGCTGTTTTAGTGCATCGTTATGCTCGTCTAAGGTAATAGGCGTGAAAATGCTGGTGCTTTCGTGCAGTACCTTAAAGGAATCTAAATCTAGCTGTACAGAAAGTGTTCTGACTGCTGGAAGCTGGACATATATGGTGTTTTTAGTTTCCTCTGTGTCGCCGAAGCTCCATTTTACATCGCTGAAATTGATGCCGGCCTTGATATTGGTATTATATGTATATATGTACTTGGATTCTGTAAGAGGGATGGAAATATTAAAAAGCTTTCTATCCTTAGTTTCCACACGGACGGAGGTTGTTGTGACTGATTGTGTGGCAAGCTCCCCGATATTCTCAAAGCCAAGCTGTGTGAGCTTTCCGTCAGTTGAATAATTGGTTGAAGCTGTCCTGCGTGTGTATATTAACGCAGCCACCAATACAGCAATTATAATCAGGCTGATCAAAGACCTTATGCTAAAAAGGTTTATGTGGAGTATACGTTTATGTCCTCTTTTTGCAGCTTTTGCTGTATTATCTGCAGTTTCTAAAGAAGAATCATCAATAGGTTTCTTTTTCATGTCAATCCTCATTTCTGTGCACTTATTATGGCTTTATTATGATTAGAAAACACCCCTGCATTCCTGTGAATATAAGAAATGCAGGGGCTGTTATAATACAGACATAGTTTAATGTGTAGAATAGTACCACACGAGGTTATTCATAAGAATATAGTTACTAATCCATGTTAACATTAATATGTCTTGGAAGACCATCAACCATGATTGGTGAAAGCTCAGCCTGAATCAATGGTCTTATGTAATGAATAAGCTCTTCTGTAACAAAATCATCTTCAGTAATCCACTCAAGTGGAACCTTCTTTTCGATGTTGGCAATCTGATGTACATCATGAGTTTCAGTAATGCACATATATGGATCATCAGAAACTCTTTTAAGAACTACAACCTTACCTGTTTCACCTTCAAAAGCAGCCTTTACAGCAGCACCACCAACGTTAAAGGCTTCAGTAATATCTGTACGTGAAGTCATATGAGCTGCACAACGCTGAAGTGTAGATAATTCAATAGCTCTTGTCTTTATGCCAAGCTCTGAACCAACCTTGTTGGCAAGGAACTTAGCAGAACCAGCTAACTGCTTATGACCGAAAGCATCAACGAATTCTACGTGTTCTGAAAGCTCGAATACATATCTGCCATCCATAACCTTGATACCTTCAGAAACAGCAATAACCATTGAACGTCCTTTAGAGGCAATCTCTTTAACTCTTTCGAGGAAGTGGTCTATATCAAACACCTTTTCAGGAAGGTAGATAAGATCAACACCTTCACAATCTTCACCTCTTGCAAGAGCAGAAGCGGCAGTAAGCCATCCTGCGTTACGTCCCATGATTTCAACAATAGTAACTGTTGGGTAATCATATACAAGGCCATCGCGGATAATTTCCTTCATAGTAGCAGCAATAAACTTAGCAGCACTACCAAAGCCAGGAGTGTGGTCTGTTACTGCAAGGTCATTATCGATAGTTTTAGGAACACCCATAAACTTAATATCACTACCGATAAGAAGTGCGTAGTCTGAAAGCTTCTTGATGGTATCCATAGAGTCATTACCACCGATATAGAAGAAATATGATATATTGAGCTCTTTAAGAATCTCGAAAATCTTCTCATAAGTATCTCTGTCATCTGAGATTTCAGGAAGCTTATAACGACATGAACCTAAGTAAGAAGATGGTGTTCTCTTTAATAAGTCTATATCGATATCAGTCTTTATCTTCTCAGAAAGGTCTACATACTGTTTGTCAAGAAGACCTTTGATTCCATGAAGCATACCATATACCTTGTTGGCACCTCTGTCCTTGGCTGTCTTGAATACACCTGCGAGACTTGAATTGATTACGGCAGTTGGTCCACCAGACTGTCCTACGATAACATTTCCTAACATAAATGTCCTCCGAAAATTAAATAATAATAATAAAAATCCGAATTGAAATCCCTCGTGACTTTCAATTCAACATAAATATTTTATTAAATTTATATTAACATAATTAAAGCAATCATACAACTGAAATGCGTTGATTAATTAAATAAATTCATTAATTTAGCAAAAACTTTAATGTATAGTGGAAACTTTCAAAAAACTTATAGTATACTAATGTATAATGATGTTAAAGTCAAAAATACAAAAAGGAGAAATGCATTATGAGTAAACAGACCTGGAAACCTGGGAATATGTTATACCCGGTGCCAGCAGTAATGGTAAGCTGCAAAAGAGCCGGGGAAAGACCTGATATAATAACAGTTGCATGGGCAGGAACTATATGTTCGGATCCTGCAATGGTTTCAATATCGGTAAGGAAGGAAAGATATAGCCACGATATTATAAAGGAGTCAGGGGAATTCGTTATCAATCTGACAACCAGAAAGCTATGCAGGGCTACAGATTACTGCGGTGTTAAGTCAGGAAGAGATACTGATAAATTCAAGGATATGCAGCTTACTGCTGAGGACTCAGTAAGGGTAAGTGCACCAGCGATTAAGGAAAGTCCTGTTAATATTGAGTGCAGGGTAAAGCAGATTATAGAGCTTGGAAGCCATGATATGTTTATAGCGGAGGTTGTGGCTGTAAATGTAGATGAGGCACTTCTTGATAATAAAGGAACGCTTCACCTTGAAAATGCAGAGCTTGTTTCATATTCCCACGGCCATTATTATGCACTTGGTGAGCACCTTGGACGCTTTGGCTTTTCTGTGAAGAAAAAGTAAGAAAAGCGTGGTAATGTAAAGAAATATAACGTTTCTAAAGAATATATAAAACAATTAAAAATACTTTACAATATATGTTATGCGTGGTAGTATACATTTGTTACAAAAATGTTACGGAATTATTACAGGAGGCAGCTCCTGTTTGTTTTATAGTATGGCGGAGGAATTATGACACGCATTACAAGATATGGTAGAAAGATAAGAACAACTTTTATTTCAACTATGTTTGCGGCATGTCTGGCAGTAGTAATTGGCATCCCTTTTGTTTCCAAAAAGATGCTTAATAATGAAGTAGGGTATTATAGCATAACAATTCATGGCGCACAGGTTGGCGCTGCTAATACAGAGGAGGAGGTCAATGTTGCATTGGCTAACGCAAGACTCCAGCTTAGCCAGCAGCTTGATGGTTATGTATATATGGATTGTGATGTTAAGATTAATAAAGAAAGCAGGGCAATAGCCCGGAGAATGTCTGAAGAGCAGCTTGAAGGCTCGATATACAGCCAGCTTTTTGACTGCATACTTGACGTTGAGAAGCAGCTTGCTTATACAGTCAGAATAGGTGACAATACATTCAGCTTATCATCAAAGCAGGAGGTTGAGGAGCTGTTTACAAAGCTGATACAGCCATATAACAGGGCTGACGAATTTCAGGCTGTTATTAAGGCTGATTCGTCGGCAGATGGAACATATATAGTTTCTATTGATAAGAATGAAGAAACAGCTAAACAGGATACACAGATAGTTGCATCCTTCTTTGAAGACAGTGAGGGTGCGAATGGGGAAAGTAAGAAGTCGCCTGATGAGATACAGACGCTTGGTTTTTTGCAGGAGATATCTGTTAATGCGGTATATGCGGATAAGGTTGAATTGTCAACAGTACAGGATGCATATAATATGTTAACAAGCGAGAATAAAGTTAATACGCATTATATAGTGAAGGAGGGAGATACTCTTTCACAGGTTGCCAAGGCTAATGATATGTCTATGGAGGAGCTTCTTGAACTGAATGATAAGCTTAAGGAAGATTCTGTGATAGCTCCGGGTGAGGAAATCATTATTACAGCTTCTTCATCAGCGGTTACGGTAGTAACAACAAGACAGCTTTCTTATGAAGAGGATTATAAGGCTGAGCCGGAATATCTTGATGATAATAACAACAGCAGAGGCACTAATTATGTGCTGGATGAGGGTACAACAGGACATCGGACAGTTGTTGCAGCGGTTACTTATAAGAATGGTAAGGAAGCAGACAGACAGATAGTTAGTGAAAGCGTTACGACAGAGGCAAAGCCGGCAAAGATTGCCGTTGGAACACTCACCTCATCAGCATATATAAAGCCTGTGAATGGTGGAACCTTCTTAAAGGGCTATACTGATGACTCAGAGGCACCACATTATGGAGTTGACTGGTCCTGCAGTCAGGGTACATCAGTTAAGGCATCAAGAGCAGGTGTTGTTACAAGAGCAGGCTGGTATTCGGATTATGGTTATTGTGTAGATATACAGCATGAGGATGGCAGTCTGACAAGATACGCACATAATAGTAGTGTGAAGGTAAGTGTTGGACAGGAAGTTAAGCAGGGGGAGGAAATAGCCCTTAGCGGTAATACTGGTGAAAGCCAGAGTGCGCATGTGCATTTTGAAATATGGATAGATGGCAGAAGAGTGAATCCACTTGATTATGTTAACAAGAATTAAGGGTGCTTAGGAATTAAGGGCGTGGGTATTATAATCCATGCCCTGTTTTATCCTTAAAGGTTTTATCCTTAATGCAGCCTGCAAGGATATAAATCCGTCAGTAGGTAAGCAGTAGTTAAAGTAGCAGTTAAAGCAGCAGTTAAAGCAGTTAAGCATTGAATTGGCATTAACCTGGCAGTAATTATGTAGGAATTATGTGGGAATTGGCTTAATAGCGTTGACATAATAAAAAGGTATGTTATAATCATAAGGATATTGTAAGAATATTGGCAGGTTTACACATTCTGGTGTGAACATAAGGTATATAATGATGTATTCCGGGTATGCTGATTAAGATGGTGAACCGGGGATAACTGATGGAATATAAACTTTAATATGAATTAGAATATAAACTAGATAAGAAGCTAGATAAGAAACTAGAGTGTTAGATATAATTAAGTAAGTGATAATTGAGGTGCGAAGTATGGAACAATATGTTGTCAAAGGTGGAGTGCCACTTTGTGGAGAGGTGTCCATAGGTGGAGCTAAGAATGCAGCACTTGGCATTCTGGCAGCAGCGATTATGACAGATGAAACCGTTACGATAGAGAATGTACCTAATGTCAGGGATACAAGAGTACTGCTCCAGGCAATCGAAGGCATAGGCGCGAAGGTAAAGTATATATATAGTAACACAGTTCAGATTAATGGTGGCTCTATATGTGACCTTAATGTTGAATATGAATATATAAGAAAGATAAGAGCTTCATATTATCTTCTTGGAGCATTGCTTGGCAAGTATAATGAATCGAATGTTGCACTGCCGGGTGGATGTAATATAGGAAGCAGACCGATTGACCAGCATCTTAAGGGCTTTAAAGCACTTGGTGCCCAGGTGGATATTGACCATGGGGTTGTAAGTGCAAAAGCTGATAAGCTTGTAGGCGGACATATATATTTTGATGTTGTAACAGTAGGTGCAACTATCAATCTTATGATGGCAGCCTGCATGGCAGAGGGTGAAACTATTCTTGAGAATGCTGCTAAGGAACCACATATAGTAGATGTGGCTAACTTCCTTAATGCTATGGGAGCGAATATAAAGGGAGCAGGTACAGATGTTATAAGAATTAAAGGCGTGACAAGACTTCATGGATGTACCTATTCCATAATTCCAGACCAGATTGAAGCAGGAACATTTATGATGGCAGCCGCAGCAACACACGGTGATGTTGTTATAAAGGATGTTATACCTAAGCATCTTGAATCAATAACTGCGAAGCTTCACGAGATGGGATGTGAGCTTATTGAGGGTGATGACTGGATAAGAGTTATTGCACAGAAGGAAATAGGAAGTACGAACGTTAAGACACTTCCATATCCTGGATTTCCAACAGATATGCAGCCACAGATAGCTGTTGCACTTGCACTGGCTAAGGGTTCAAGCATGGTGACAGAAAGCATATTTGAGAATAGATTCAAGTACGTTGATGAGCTAAACAGAATGGGTGCTAAGATTAAGGTCGAGGGCAATACAGCTTATATAGAAGGTGTTGAGCATTTTACTTCAGCACAGCTATCAGCCCCTGATTTAAGAGCCGGCGCAGCGCTTGTTATAGCGGCACTTGCAGCAGAGGGTATATCACAGATAGATGATATAGAGTATATCCAGAGAGGATATGAGGATTTCGAAGGTAAGCTTTCAGCACTTGGTGCAATTATTGCCAAGGTTGATTCAGAAAGAGAGCTTCAGAAGTTCAAGCTGAAAATAGGTTGATGATAATAGTAACTACGGATATTATATTGTGCAGATATTTGGGATACTTATAACAAATGTATCTTAAATATTGTCTGCATAATATATTTCCGTAGTTTTTTTATATATTTTAATTATTTTTTTACAAATATTCTGTTAAAATATGTTAAAATGTTATCATTAAAGCAACATATTTTCAGAATTATTCTGAATAATAAAGGATTTGATGGTATAAAGATAGTGTAAAAGATAAAAGCTTTATGGAAAGCAGACAGGAATGGGAAAGACATGAAATTAAAAGATAAGTTAAAGTTTTCCTTCTGTGTTATGGTTATACTTCCTGCATTACTTTTATGTGTGTTTGTGGTTGGAATATTCAAGCTTCAATCAGATAGTATATGCAGAACCTACAATGTAGAAGATGATACGGTGCTGCTATATTTTTATTCACCCATGACATTATTTGGAAGTATAACGGATGACGTATATGAACAGATAAAGAGCCAGGCAGAGGAGGATCCGACAACCTTTAATAACAGGAGTTATCTGGATTCGCTAGGTGACACGCTGGATGATAGATTATCCCGGCTTGTTGTAAGAAAGAATAATAAGGTCATATATAATTCAACAGATTATTCTAATACAGAGCTTGCCAGATTACTGCCAGAGTATACAGTTGATGGGGACAATATAACAGATGCAGCAACTTATAAAGGCGGGGCATACCATAGTCTCATAAAACAGGTGGATTTCACAGATGAGCTTGGCAATATGTATAGTGTATCCATACTGACCTCAGTCAAGCAGAGCGTGCCTCAGATAAGGCAGATGCTGTGGCAGCTTGTGCTTATCATAATAGTAATACTTGTAGTGACAAGCCTTGCTTTGAATCTGTGGATATATAGCTCTATTATAAAGCCGGTTAATAAGCTGAAGCTTGCTACTGATAACATAAAGGAAGGCAATTTTGACTTTGAAATGCCGAAGGTCCCTAATAATGAAATAGGAGATGTGTGTAAGGACTTTGAAGAAATGAGACTTATACTTAAGAAGTCATCAGAGGATAAGCTTCAATCGGATAAAGAAGAAAAGGAGCTTATAAGAAATATATCACACGACCTGAAAACACCGCTTACAGCTATCAAAGGATATGTTGAAGGCTTAAGGGATGGTGTGGCAGATACACCAGAGAAGCAGGCTAAGTATGTTAAAACAATAGCCAATAAGGTTAATGATATGGATAAGCTTATTGATGAGCTTACAATCTATTCGCGGCTGGATGCTAACAGGATATTGTATACCTTTGTAAAGCTGGACGTATCGGATTATTTTGATGATTGCTGTGATGAAATAGGAACAGAGCTGGATGCCTCAGGCATAGAACTGAATTATAGAAATCATATTACAAAGCCGGTTATGATAGTTGCAGATCCTGAGCAGCTAAAGAGAGTTATTAATAATATAATAAGCAATTCGGTTAAGTATATGGTTGAAGGCCGTAAAGGAAGAATAGATATAGATATTTATGATGAAGGAGATTATGTACATGTGGTTATGGCGGACAATGGAAAAGGCATAGCCGGCAAGGATATTACAAGAATATTTGAAAGATTCTACAGAACCGATGAGTCGCGTAATTCCAAGCAGGGAGGCAGCGGCATAGGACTGGCTATTGTAAAAAAGATAGTGGAGGATCATAAGGGCAAGATATGGGCAGAAAGTGTGGAAGGTGAAGGAACTACCATGCATCTTAATCTGCTTAAGTATAATGAAAAGAATCCCAAGCTACAGCAGTAGCAGGTAAGCAGATATTCTGGACATAAGCATATAATTGTAAATATAAACATAAAAGAAAGGGAAAAGCGATGAGTAAAGTATTAATAGTTGAAGATGAAGAAGCAATAGCAGATATTGAAAAGGATTATCTGGAACTAAGTGGTTTTGAGGTAACAACCTGCAAGGATGGAACAACCGGTCTTGCAGAAGCACTGGAAGGTGATTACGATATATATATTCTTGATGTCATGCTTCCTGGCATAGATGGCTTTGAAATATGCAGAAAGATAAGAGAGGCTAAGAATACTCCTATTATTATGGTATCTGCAAAGAAGGAGGATATTGATAAGATAAGAGGACTTGGAGTGGGGGCAGATGATTATATGACAAAGCCTTTTAGTCCAAGTGAGCTTGTAGCAAGAGTGAAAGCACATCTTTCAAGATATGAAAGACTTGTAAATAGTGCACAGCCGGAGAATGATATTATAGAGATACGTGGTATTAAGATAGATAAGACGGCAAGAAGAGTGTTCGTGGATGGCGAGGAAAAGATATTCACAACTAAGGAATTTGACCTTCTTACCTTCCTAGCAGAGCATCCAAACCATGTGTATACAAAAGAAGAGCTCTTTAAGGAAATCTGGGATATGGATTCTATTGGCGATATTGCAACAGTTACGGTCCACATTAAAAAGATAAGAGAGAAAATAGAGCTTGATACAAGCAAGCCACAGTACATTGAAACAATATGGGGTGTTGGCTATCGCTTTAAAATGTAACATAGGGCATTTTGTCAACTGGAGATGAATATACACAGATTAGTGATTATTTATCTGATACACAAGAGCCTGTTTAGAACATATATCCATAAGAACCTTAAATATATCGTCCTGTTTTGGATATTGTAAAACTATGAGTGATTTATATGACAGAAAGAAGGTTAAATATGATAA
>CAKRKK010000036.1 GCA_934358235.1 uncultured Lachnospira sp. | reverse complement strand
ATGTAACCCTTAAGGATTATCTTGAAGCCAACAAGGAAAAACATGAAAATACAGTATTCTATGTAACTGATGAGAAAGAGCAGAGCCAGTACATCAATATGTTTAAGAAAGAGAATATGGATGCTATCATTCTTACTCATAATATTGACCAGCCATTTATTACTCATCTTGAGGGCAAGAATGAAGGTCTTAAGTTCGCAAGAATTGATACAGATCTTTCTGATATATTTAAAGAGGAAACTAGTGAGGAGGAGTTAAAGGATACTACCGAAGCTCTTACTGCTGTATTTAAGAAAGCTCTTAACAACGATAACCTTAACATAAAGGTTGAAAAGCTGAAAGATGCTTCTGTTTCTTCTATGATAACTCTTTCTGAACAGGACAGACGTATGCAGGATATGATGAAAATGTATGGCATGTCAGGCATGGATCCAGCTATGTTTGGCTCTAATGGCCAGACACTCATACTTAACGCAAACAATGACCTCGTTAAGTACATTGTAGAACACAAGGATGGCGAAAATACTGACATCATCTGCCAGCAGTTATATGATCTTGCACTTATAAGCCACGCACCACTTGCGCCTGCACAGATGACTGCATTCATATCACGAAGCAACAAGATTATGGAATTACTTGCAAAATAATTTAATATAACCTATTATATAAGCATACATCAAATTGTGCTTAGTATTTCAGATAACCCCATCTGTTCATAAGCAGGCTGGGGTTATTTTAATTATAATAACAAGCTGGGATTATAGTTTATACTATGCACCGGAATGGGGAATATATATGTCAGATAACAATAATTATTTTACACCTGATAACGATAATGATAATGATAACGATTATGATTTTATAGACTTTGAGCAGGACTATCAGTACTATGATGATGAGAACGATAATTCCATTTCTTATGATGATGATGAATTTATCGATAATAAGCCTACTGTACCAGATGAACACAAGGCTGCCTCTTCTAAAGCCTCCAATAGTTTCGCAGGCTTTATTTTTTCTGAGATATTAAGTCTTGCCAAAATCTTTATTTTTGCAGTTGTATTTGCTCTGCTATTTACCAACTTTGTTGTAATCAATGCACAGGTTCCTTCCGGTTCTATGCGTGATACAATATGGGAGGGCGACAGACTTTTTGGTTTCAGACTTGCCTATAAGTTCTCTGAACCGGAACGCGGAGATGTAATTATCTTTAAGTTTCCAGATGACGAAAGCCAGAATTACGTTAAGCGTGTGATTGGTCTTCCTAACGACGTTGTACAGATTAAGGACGGCCGGGTATATGTTAATGGTGATGAACTTGATGAACCTTATATCAGGGATTACATATTTAATGATGGGGAAACCTATACTTATATTGTTCCTGAAGACAGTTATTTTATGCTTGGTGATAATCGTAATAATTCCAAGGATTCAAGATTCTGGGTTAATACTTATGTTAAAAAGGAAAAGATTATTGCAAAGGTTATATTCCGTTATTATAGCGGAGAAAAGTCAAAGATAGATTTCAGCCTGATTAAATAACCTTAAATGGTCTTAACAGCCTTATAAATTTATTCGTATAATCCGTATAATATCATGCCTCCTGCCAATAATAATTATATGCCTGTATTATTTCAGGTATATTAATTATTATTTACAGGAGGTTTTATTATGACTAACTTAAGCTGTAACGCTGCAACTTGCTCCCACAACTCTGATAAATGCTGCTGCCTTAACGGTATTGCCATAAGAGGCACAGATGCCTGTTCATGTGATGAAACATACTGCGAAAGCTACGTTAACCAGAATGATACAGGAGCTAGTAATTCTGCCTGCTCACCTAAGCTGAATCTTTCTATAAGGTGTGCAGCACACAATTGTGTATACAATAAGGACAGCTCATGTCAGGCAGACCACGTTGACATCTCCGGTATTACTGCTGTTAACGCCGATGATACAGTATGTTCAACATTTACGGCAAAATAATCAATCCTTATAACACCTAATTAGTAATCTCTTAATCTTAGTAATCTTCATAGCCTTCGTATTCTTCGTATTCTTAAAAAAATAGTTGCCAAACTCTTTATTTTATTATAGAATGGTAAGTAGTTATGATAATTAGGAGGTATACCAAAGAATGGTAAGCGCAGGAGATTTTAAGAATGGTTTAACAATTCAGATGGATAATAACATTTGGCAGATTATCGAATTC
Organism: uncultured Lachnospira sp.; assembly: GCA_934358235.1. Classification (GTDB taxonomy): domain Bacteria; phylum Bacillota; class Clostridia; order Lachnospirales; family Lachnospiraceae; genus Lachnospira. Next base: position 13,635 of record CAKRKK010000036.1, on the reverse strand, counting down.
CAGCATGTAAAGCCTGGTAAGGGTGCTGCTTTCGTTAGAACTAAGTTAAAGAATATCGTAAGTGGCGGTGTGGTAGAGAAGTCTTTCAGACCTACTGAGAAGTTTGATCTTGCTCACATTGAGAAGAGAGAATATCAGTACCTTTATTCTGATGGCGATCTTTACAACTTCATGGATACAGAAACATTCGAACAGATTGCTTTATCAGCAGAGAATGTTGGTGATTCACTTAAGTTCGTTAAAGAGAACGAGATGGTTAAGCTCTGCTCACACAACGGCAATGTATTCTCTATCGAACCACCTATCACTGTTGAACTTCAGATTACAGAATCTGAACCAGGTGTAAAGGGTGATACAGCAACTGGTGCTACTAAGCCAGCTATCCTTGAAACAGGTGCTAAGATTTTAGTTCCTTTATTCGTTAATCAGGGTGATACAATCAAGATTGATACAAGAACAGGCGAATATATTTCACGTGTTTAATACTCTTATTGATTGTCAGTTATACTTGATAGTAATAAAAGCAGGTTTCTTACGAAGCCTGCTTTTTTATTGCTATTTTTTTCATTGAATATCAGAATATATTAACTCTCTTCTCCACATAAGAAGTATCCTGTGAAAAGCTTACTGCATTCTCAGCACTTATAAAGCCTCTGTCATATAAGTCAATCAGTGCATCATCCATCGTCATCATGCCATTCTTCTTACTTGTCTGGATTATTCCTGTAATCTGATGTGTCTTTCCCTCTCTTATAAGATTCTTAATCGCTACTGTTCCATGCATAACCTCAAATGCTGCAACTCTTCCCTTCTTCCTCTCAAGCGGAACAAGCTGCTGTGATATAACTGCCTCTAACACAGTAGCTAACTGCACTCTTATCTGCTGCTGCTGATGAGGTGGAAATACATCTATTATTCTGTCTATTGTTGCCGCAGCACCTATTGTATGTAGTGTTGAAAATACAAGATGTCCTGTTTCTGCTGCTGTAATCGCAGTAGATATTGTTTCAAGATCACGCATTTCTCCAACCAGAATAACATCTGGATCTTCTCTTAACGCTGATCTTAATGCCTTAGCGTAGGACTGTGTATCAATTCCTATCTCACGCTGGTTAATCATGGATTTCCTATGCGTATGAAGATACTCTATTGGATCCTCAAGCGTTATTACATGGGCATTTCTCTCATCATTTATTCTGTCTATAAGTGAAGCAAGTGTTGTTGACTTTCCACTACCGGTAGGCCCTGTCACAAGAACAAGCCCTCTCTTCTTATCATACAGATCTATAACAGACTGTGGTACACCTAGCTGTTCCGGCTTAGGCACCTCTGTGCCAACTATTCGCATAGCACAGGCTACAGAGCCTCTTTGTCTGAACACATTAACTCTGTAACGTCCTACCTGTGGTATTGAAAATGAGAAATCTGCTTCTCCATTTTCCTTAAACATCTCCACCTGTCTTTCATTCATTATGCTAAGAATTATCTTTTCACAATCATCCGGCATAAGTCTTGGATATTCAAGATCAAGTAATTCTCCATTAACTCTCATCTTAGGTGGAACACCTACTGTAATATGTACATCTGATGCTCCCTGTTCCTTTGCTGTCATAAGCAACTGCTCTACTGTAATCACTTAATCTCCTCCTCTTCAGCTTCATATGTAGCTTTAATCATCTCTGCTATTGATGTTATTCCTTCTTTTACACCATTAGCAGCTGCCATCTTTAATGTATTCATGCCTTCCTTAACTGCCTGATTCTTAATATCCTCAGCTTCGGCATTTCTTGCTATAAGTCTCTTAATTGCTGGTGAAATCTTCATAATCTCATATATACCCATACGTCCATAATAGCCAGTATTATTACACAGCTTGCAGCCGCATGGCTCATATATGGTAAATGGCTTATCTGTATCAACCCCCAGAAGCTTCTTTTCTTCCTCTGTGGCCTCTTTAGCCTTCTTACAGTCACAAAGTCTTCTTACAAGTCTCTGTGCTATTATACCAACCATTGAATCTGCTATAAGATATGACTCAACACCCATATCCTCTAAACGTGCTACTGAGCTTGCTGTACTGTTAGTATGTAATGTACTCACTACCAGATGTCCTGTAATAGATGCCCTTACCGCTATCTCTGCTGTTTCTGAATCTCGTATCTCGCCTATCATAATTATATCCGGGTCCTGTCGCAGGATAGAACGGAGTGCTGATGCAAATGTAAGATCTGCCTTTATATTAACCTGAACCTGATTAATACCATCCACATTGGCCTCCACAGGATCTTCAACCGTAATAATATTAACATCCTCCGTATTAAGCTCACTAAGGGCTGTATAAAGTGTTGTTGACTTTCCACTTCCGGTAGGTCCAGTTACAAGAATAATTCCATGTGGATTCTTTAATATATCCTGAAATACCTTCCTGTCTCTTTCAGTCAGGCCAAGTCTTGATATATCAACGTTAAAGCCTTCCTTTGACGCAATTCTCATAACTATCTTTTCACCATAAACTGTAGGAAGGTTAGACACTCGTATATCATATTCCCTTCTGTCTACCGTTGTAGTTATTCGTCCGTCCTGCGGTTTACGTTTCTCTGAAATATCCATACCAGACATAATCTTAATACGGGTTGTAATTGCACCTAATAATGCATTATCATATTTCATGATTTCCTTAAGATTACCATCTATTCTGTATCTTACTCTTATAGACCTTTCCATTGGCTCTATATGAATATCACTTGCTCTCTGTCTTACTGCCTGTTCTATAATATTATTAATAAGCACTACGATTGGTGCATTCTCTATTTCTTCTCTTCTGGCATTATTCTCTTTCTCAGCTTCCTTATTACTGTCGCCCTGCTCCTTTTTATATAGTTCGACAATATTCTGCGCCTGCTGTTGTCCAAAGGCTTTATCAAGAAATGCGTTAATATCCTGTGCATTGGCAAGAAGTGGAACCACCTGCATGCCTGTTATTATATTAATATCGTCCATTGCCAGAATATTCATAGGATCAGCCATTGCCACCTGTATAGAACCTGCATTGTCCGCATCATGCCTTAATGGCACAAGCGTATACTTTCTCATAATAGATTCATCTAACAATGAAAGCACCTGTGAATCCGGCTCTTCCTCTCTCATATCCACAAAGTCAATATTAAGATGCTCACACAGTACATCATTAATCTGGCTCTGCGTTGCAAAACCCATTGATACAATCATTTCGCCAAGCATCAGCTTCTTTTCTTTTTGTAATGCAAGCGCCTCGCCAAGCTGTTCCTCTGTTATTATCCCCTTTTGTACGAGCAAATCCCCTAAACGTACCTTTTTTCTGTAATTCATCCCATTAACTGCTCCTTCTTGTATACTTATTTTATTTTATCAACTGAATAACTATTTTTCAAGTCATCAATATACTCTGTATATAGAGCTTCTTCATCCGTACTACACGCGAATCTGCGGTTCTGGTTGTCATGTCCTACATTAAAGCTTCCATCTATTGTTATATATGCATTATTGTAAACGAACATATAATATACCTTTTCACTGCCATCATTGTCGCTTATATCTGCTGAGGCTTCAACAACTATATAATTCCTTATAATATTGCCTTCTTTGCTGTCAACTGCTTCAGTATCACTGGTTCCATTAAGAAAATAAACAGCCTCTATCGTTATGTTATCTGCATTTTCTTCATTAAGATGATATAAATAATCCGTATTCCCTGTTGCTGCAAAAAGCATCCTATAGGTTACATCCTCAGTTTCCTTCTTAATAACAGACTTTATTTCTGAATATATAGTGTTCATAATATCGCCATTAATATCCGCACTACTTTTACAATAACTACTTAGCATGTCTGCTGTATAATTCATTTCCATAGAACGTGCTATTATTCCGTGTCTTGCCAGCTCCTCATACGGATTGTTACAACTAACTGTTACAGAATCCCCAAGACTGATACCTTTTTCCTTGCTTGCTGAAAATGTCAGTGTTTTAAGATAGTCATCCTCCCAGTCATTGCTAACCACTATCCCTGCATCTGGACTTATACCTGTAAACACAACACTTACACCCGAGTATATATCAAGCATTGCGCCTTCTGATATCCCTTTTGCCTTATATGTGTACTCATTATGCGGTATATCAGCCTTTAACTCATTTGCATATGCCACATTATAATCTATAACTACATTTAATGTATCTTTATTCTTAATGTCTGTTGCATCTGTGTGTGCTGAAAGTGATTCTATAAACTTCTGTACATAATACTGCCTGTCACTATCTGGATTCTTTCCCAATAATCTGGATGACAGCCTCTGCTCATCTATGATAAATGTTACTGAGGCATATCCATTTGCCCCTGTATACACAGGCTTTATGTAATCCCTTATATCAAAATGGTTAATTCTTATGAATACTGCTATAATTATAATCAATGCAACTGATATTGCACCAATAAGCGAATATATTTTATAATTAATGCTCTCTTTCTTTTCATCAGGATATTGTGGTCTTATTTCTCTTTTTTCATCAATATTAGTCTTGAATTCTTTTATATCCATGAAGCCTCCATTTTCTTTTCTGATCCTATATTGCCCTTGTGCTCTGCTTTAATTTTTCAAGCTCCTCACCTTCCATATGAGGACTTAAGCATTCATATACCCATTTATGATATGTATTAAGCTGTTCTATATCCTTATCGTTAAGATACTTCTTATCAATAAGCTCCAGTTCTACCGGCACAGCCGTAAGTGTGTCAAACCTAAGCCAGCTTCCATATTCATTCTCTTTATCCTTAACAACAACTATCTCATTCTCTATTCTGATACCAAACTGTCCCTCAACGTAAACCCCTGGTTCATCTGAGGTTACCATGCCTTCTTCTAATACAGCTAAATCATTAACTCCCTGTATATGCTTCCATCGAAAGCCATTCGGTGCTTCGTGGACATTTAGCAGATAGCCGATACCATGTCCTGTTCCACACCTGTAATCTATATTTTCCTCCCACAATGGTGCCCTTGCCATAATGTCAAGATTGTATCCTGTACAGCCATGCAAAAAGTGTGCGTTGGCAAGATTAAGCATTCCCTTAAGTGTAAGTGTATAGCACTTTTTTATCTCATCTGTCACAGGTCCTAATGTTATTGTTCTTGTTACATCCGTTGTACCCCTTAGATACTGTCCTCCCGAATCTACCAGAAGCATTCCCTTTTTACTAAGTCTGGCACAATTATCCTCTGTTGCCTGATAGTGCATCATTGCTGCATTATCCGCATATGCACTTATTGTATCAAAGCTCAATTCCACATAATCACTTATCCTGCTTCTTAGTCTATCAAGATACTGGGCAGCCATATATTCTGTTATTGCATGTCCACTCCTTATAGCATCCTTTAACCAGAATATGAATCTTGTGACAGCAAGACCATCATCTATATGCACAGCTCTAAGATTGTCAAGCTCTGTTTTATTCTTTATTGACTTAAGCAGCACTTCTGGATTCTGCTTGTCAACAATGCTTATATTATCATTAGCTGCAGCAAGCATATATAAACGTGTATTTACACGTCTCGTATCGAGTAACAGTCTATATTCATTATTAACTGCTGATTGTTTATCAGGCTGTATATTAATATCTGTTGATGTACCAAGTAAAGAAATATCCTCATATATCTGATTATAAGGACTGATGCTTACTCCTGCCTTCTCTAATTTATTCAATATAATTCCATTATTGGCAGTAAGCCTGTCCATATCTGTATAAAGCACCGCTCTATCTTTATATATGCACGAATAAGACATTATAACCGGATTACAATGTACATCATTTCCTCTTATATTATAAAGCCAGCATATATCATCTAAGGCTGCCACTATATGACAGTCTGCCTTCTCTTTTTTCATACCTTCCCTGACTCTTTCAAGCTTGCTTTCAATGCTTTCACCCGAATATTTTTCATCCAGATAATAAGCCTTGCTATGAGGAAATTCTGCCCTGTTTTCGTATATTTCTTCTATCGCATTGAATTCATAATCACAATCAGCCTTAACCTCTAGTGCCGCATTCCTAAGTGCTATTCCCTGTCTTGCTTCAAGGCATCTTCCATCAAAGCCTATTGTTTTTCCACTTCCTAACCGGCTGCTACAGTATTCAAGAAGTGTAGGAACCCCCTCACTTCCCATACGCATAAGAGTTATTGAGCTTCCCATTAATTGCCTTTCTGCCTGGACATAATATCTTCCATCAGTAAAAAGCACTGCCTCGTCCTCACTAATAACTGCTGTTCCTGCCGAACCTGTAAAACCTGTTATATACTCTCTTTCCTTAAAATAATCTCCTGCATACTCTGATATATGATAATCTCCTGTAGGCACAACATATACATCAATATTATGAGCCTTCATAATCGCTCTTACTTTATCTAGTCTTTCTCTTATCTGTTTAGCATTAGCCTGCAATTTATCCTCCATATTAGCCCTCTTTTCTACATATATACTTAATTTCTGTATAATATAATAATGCCAGGCTGCATAGTACACCTGGCATTTAATATCTTTAGTTCATACTATGTTAATACCATTCTTTTATTAACATTTCCTGTCTATGATAACACGAAGCCTCTCCATTTACAATATTATTCAATCAATCCGCAGCTAACAAGCAGACCGTACAGCTTATCAAGTGCTTTTCTTTCAATCCTGCTTACATAACTCCGGCTTATTCCAAGCTCCCTGCCAAGCTCATTCTGTGTTTTCTCACATTTTCCAGCTAACCCGTATCTGCCACATATTATAAATCTTTCCCTTTCATCAAGCACCTCCTGCATATGCTTTCTTATGCAATCAACCTGCTGCATAAGCAGCATATCTGTGGCAAGGTCTGGCTCCTCATCCCCTACTATATCCATAAATGTTATATCATTACCCTCTTTATCAGTACCTATCGGCTCTGACAAGGATAATTCCATAAGCTTTTTTTTATCATTTCTAAGCATCATAAGAAGCTCATTATCAATACATTTGGCTGCATAAGTTGCAAGACGTATCTTTTTTTGGGGATCAAAGGTATTAACTGCCTTTATAAGACCTATTGTACCAACTGAAATAAGATCCTCCGTATCCCTGCCCGTCGATGTATATTTCTTGATCATATGCGCAACAAGGCGCATATTCTTTTCTACAAGTATATTACGTGCATTTATATCTCCCTGCTGGCTTCTTCTTAGCATTTCCTTTTCTTCCTGCTCTGATAATGGCTGTTCAAATGCTTTCAAAGAAAGGCACCTCTACACATATTTTTATTATTCTATGTGTATAAGTGCCTTTTATTGCATATCCTATTGTAAAATATTATTATCCTTGCTGCATTAATCTTCCTTACGGCGTAGTATATCATATCTGTCAAGCTTAACACCAAGATCTATGTACAACTGCTGCTTAGGATGAGGACAACTCTCCATATCCCTTCCCTTATCATCTGTTATTCTTTTAACAGTAACCTGCAGATTCTCGCCATTTGGCTTCATAACCTCTATCTGTTCACCTACCGAGAACTTATTTCTCTGTTCAATATTATATAAGCCATCTTCATTCATATCTCCTACTATACCAAGATATGTGTATTCCTTAATATATGTATTGCTTTCATATATCTGGGTATTCTCATCTGGCTTTCCAAAGAAAAACCCTGTTGTATACTGCCTGTAAGTACATTTACTTATTTCTGACTTATAAAAAGGTATTCTTGACCTGTATAATTCTGGATCCTTAAGGAAGTCATCAATAGCAAGACGGTAGGTTCTTGCAACCGTAGCTACATATAACGCTGTCTTCATTCGTCCTTCTATCTTAAAGCTGTCAATTCCCGCTTCAATAAGCTCTGGAATATGCTCTATCATACACAGATCCTTTGAATTAAATATATAAGTTCCTCTTTCATTCTCATATACAGGCATATACTCACCTGGTCTGTTTTCTTCAACCACAGCATACTTCCATCTGCAAGGGTGAGTACATGCACCCTTGTTTGCATCTCTTCCTGCCATAAAGTTGCTAAGCAGGCACCTTCCTGAATATGATATACACATAGCTCCATGTATAAAGGTTTCGATTTCCATCTCGTCTGGAATATTCTTTCTTATGCCTTTAATCTCATTAAGTGATAATTCTCTTGCTGAAACAACTCTCTTTGCACCCTGCTCCCACCAGAACTTATATGTCATATAGTTAGTATTATTAGCCTGTGTACTAATATGGATGTCTATATCATGAAGCTCTTCCTTCGCTATTGTAAACATTCCTGGGTCCGATATAATAACCGCATCAGGCTTTATTACATCAAGCTCTTTAAAATATTCCCTTGCACCCTCAAGGTCATAATTATGTGCAAGTATATTAGCTGTAACATACACCTTGACATTTCTCTCGTGTGCAAACGCAATTCCATCTATCATATCCTGCTTAGAGAAATTCTTAGCCTTTGCCCTTAATCCAAAAGCTTCTCCTCCAATATATACTGCATCTGCACCAAATATAACCGCTGTCTTTAACACTTCAAGACAGCTTGCTGGTATCAAAAGCTCTAATTCTCTGCCATTATAATAATGTCCTGCCATTTTAATCCTCATTTCTGTGCACTTTGTAGCACACACCCTATTCTATTGCTTTTTACTTTTTTACACTGAGCGTTATGCCATCTCCTATTGGAACTATTGATGTTACAAGCATATCATTATGCGTAAGCTCATATACATATTCCCTGATTCTTGTATGTATAGTCCTGTCGCGTCTTGTAACAACATATCTTGATTCAACAAGCTCCCCTTCCTGAAGGATATTATCTGATATAAGTAATCCTCCTTGTGGCATAAGCCTTAATATGTCTGGAAGATAATTGATATATTGTCCTTTGGCAGCATCCATAAATATGAAATCAAAGGTTCCATCAAGCTGTCCTAAAACCTTAATTGCATCTCCCTCTATAAGCTGTATACAATCTTCCTTACCAGCTCTTTTTATATTATTACGTGCTATCGGTATCCTCTTGTCATAATTCTCTATCGTGACTATTTTACAATCCTCTGGCATATTCTCACTCATAAGAATAGATGAGTAACCTACCGCCGTTCCCACTTCAAGAATCGACTTTGGCTGCTTTAACCTAAGCAGCACCTTTAGCAGATTGCCCATCTCTTTTCTGATGATTGGGACCTGGTCCTCAATTGCTTCCTTTTCGATTGTATTACATATATCAGAATTACCACGATCTAGTGAATTAATATAAGATACCACTCTTTCATTAACAATCACTATTATATCCTCCATCAACGAGTACTTCTTAATATGTCTTATTCATCCTCCTGACTACTACTGTCACTAACCCCTGCTAATGTCTTCATTATATCAGTTGGTTTCATGCTTGTATTCAGGCTATATGTTCCATCCTTAAACTTATCCTTATAATCTGACAGCTTTACCTGAAAATAAAATACTGTCTTATCATCTATAAGTCCTTTATCATATAACTGCTCAGCAAGCTTCTTAGCCGACACTCCGCTGTTTATGGTAACATCTACTATCTTAGCATTATCTACTGAATCAATAGCTGTTTCATTGAATATTTTATTGCCAAATGTATATGCTTTAGTTCCTGCCGCAACAACAAGTATAACAGCTATTGCTATAAATAAAGCATTCAATGATATAGAAACAACCATTCTAATTGATTTATTGTTCATAATTCATCTTCCATCCAATCATAACCGGTTAACCAAGCACCGCCAAAATATTACTTCAAAAAGTCAAGGTCAAAGTCAATAGCATCAACTACTGTCCTGCATATATCCTGAACCATCCTGCATAAGCAGACCTCAGCGAGCAGATATCTGTTAACCATATACTGGTTTCTCATATCAACATACTGCCTGTTAAGTTCCTCCTGCGCTGCAAATATATCCTCGACCTGTCCACTATTCTGTATTTCATAGTTTCTTCTTCTGAATTCATCAATACTTCTTTTTAGGTTAGGATCCTTGCTGACTATTTCTTCAAGTCTTTTATATTCCTTATATTCTGCGCTTTCCTTAATTGTATCAGCTATTTGTGCTTTTAACTGATCTATTCTTTGCATGAAATACTCCCTTACGTCACTCTCAATCATAATGCTGCTGTTCATATTCTGTTATGAACAGTAATATTATAACTGTGCTTCCATAATTATAGGAAGAATAACTGGATTTCTCTTCATCTTCTTCCATAAATATTCACTAAGGTCATCCTTAATAATATTCTTAATCTTACTCCAGTCTGTAATATTCTTATCCAGACATCTAAGAACTGAATCAGTAACGATTGCCCTTGCCTCATCAAGAAGCTCCTCAGCCTCTCTTACATATACAAAACCTCTTGTTACAATATCAGGTCCGGCTATCAACTGTCCGCTATACTTTTCTAATGTAAGTACAACTATAATAATACCATTCTCTGCAAGATTCTGTCTATCCCTTAATACGATATTACCTACATCACCTACACCAAGACCATCTACAAGTATAGCTCCTGTGTGAACCTTGCCTACTATATCAGCCTTCTCATCACTAAGCTCAATAACATCCCCGGACTTTGCTATTATAACATCATCCTTAGTATAGCCAAGCGACATAACAACTTCCTTCTGAGCAATAAGATGTCTGTATTCACCATGCACCGGAATAGCATACTTTGGCTTAAGAAGTGAATATACAAGCTTTATTTCTTCCTGACAGGCATGTCCTGATACGTGTGTATCCTGGAATATAACCTTAGCGCCCTTCATTCCAAGCTCATTAATAACCCTTGCAACTGACTTTTCATTACCTGGTATAGGAGTTGATGAAAATACTACGCAGTCGCCAGGCTGTATAGACACCTTTCTATGAAGATTAGCCGCCATTCTTGATAAGGCCGCCATCGATTCGCCCTGACTTCCTGTTGTAATAAGCACAATCTGTTCAGGTGTATAATTCTTCATAGACTCTGTTTCAATAAGTGTTCCATCAGGAATATGAAGGTATCCAAGATCTTCTGCAACATCTATAATATTGACCATGCTTCGTCCTTCAACGCATACCTTTCTTCCATAGGCAACTGCTGCATTAATAATCTGCTGCACTCTATCTACATTAGATGCAAATGTAGCAATTATTATCCTGCTGCTCTTATTATCGTTGAATATCTTATCAAATGTACTGCCTACTGTTTTTTCAGACATAGTAAATCCTGGTCTTAAGGCATTAGTACTATCACACATAAGTGCAAGCACGCCCTTCTTTCCAAGCTCTGCGAATCTTTGAAGATCAATAGGGCTTCCGTTAACAGGTGTATAATCAACCTTAAAGTCTCCTGTATGGACAAGAATACCTGCTGGTGAGAATATAGCAAGTGCTGCTGCATCAGCTATACTGTGGTTAGTTCTTATAAACTCTACTCTGAAATCTCCAAGAGTTACAGATTGTCCATATTTAACTACCTTTCTTTTAACCTCACGCATCATATTGTGTTCTTTTAACTTCGACTCTATAAGCCCCATTGTAAGCCTTGTCGCATATATTGGCACATTCACTTCCTTAAGCACATAAGGAATAGCACCTATATGATCCTCGTGTCCATGTGTTATAACAAATGCCTTAACCTTATCTATATTCTCCTTAAGATATGTTACATCCGGAATAATAAGATCAATTCCTAACATTTCTTCTTCTGGGAAGCTTAGTCCGCAATCCACAACTACTATACTATCTTCATACTGAATGGCAGTAATATTCATTCCAATCTGTTCAAGACCTCCAAGAGGTATAACCTTGACAGAGCCTACATTTTCCTTTTTCATTAAGCACCTCGTCCTTCTAAATTAAATAAATTAAATATATTTAAGTAATAAAACTCATATAATACTCTTAAAATACTCTTACAATATTCTTAAATAATTAAGCTTTAGTAATAAAGCTTAATAAACTGCAGGCATGCATAAAAAAAGAGTTTCCTTTAATTACTGAAACTCCTTGTAAGCGCCCTGCTAAATACTTATAATACTACTTATGCAAGTTCAACTCCATCATCCATAAGTTCAGCAAATATCTTGCTTATTGCTTCAAATTCTGTATCATCCTCAACGAACTCATACACAGCCTCTTCATCCTCTGCTGCTGATGTATCCTTTAATATATAGCACTGTGCATCGCCATCTTCCTCATCATCAGAATCTGATACTAATAAATAATTAACTCCGTTAGCTCTTGTTTCCTCGATTATATACAAATCAACATTATCATTATCGTCTGTAACAAATGTAAGCTTTTCCATATAATCACCCTTATATTCTTTCTTTATGTTCCTTCTTTAATACCCTGCTTATTATTTCAGGCAGTTCTTTAATCGCATAGATTCTTAATTATTACTCTGGCTGTCCAGATATCCCTGCAATATAAATACCGCTGCTATCTGGTCAATAACAGCCTTTCTGTTCTCACGTCTGACTCCACTTTCTATAAGTGACTTTTCTGCTGAGACTGTAGTAAGGCGCTCATCCCACATAACAACCTCTAAGCCAGTTCTTCTTTCAAGATTCTCTGCAAATTCTATGCAGGCCTGTGCTCTTTCACCTACTGTATTATTCATATTCTTAGGCAGACCTACAACTATTCTATTAACATCGTTCTGGCTTATAATTTCTTCAATTCTTGCATATGTTTTTCTAAGCTTGTTCTCTTCTTTTCTTGTGATAGTCTCTACTGGCTGTGCTGTTATACCAAGTGCATCACTTAATGCCACTCCTACCGTCTTCGTTCCGTAATCCAAACCTATTACTCTCATATGTCTATATTATAACCCTTTTCCTTCGATGAAATACTTAATAACCTCTTCTACAAGTTCATCTCTTTCAACCTTCATAATAAGGCTTCTTGCATTATTGTGACTTGTAATATATGTTGGATCTCCTGACATAATATATCCTACGATCTGATTCACAGGATTATATCCTTTCTCCTTAAGTGCAAGATATACCTGTTCAAGTATTCCTTCTACTGATATTGTTTTTTCCGGCTGTGTCTTAAAAAATTGTGTGTTATTGTTTACCATATCTACCACGTCCCTTTCGTATACCTTATTATAATAAACCATCCCGACAAATAAAACAAGAGTAGAATTAGTTTTATTGACGTTTTTTATTGTCGATTTATTTAAAATTTTTATTGCTTATTATTCTATAAGGTAAAAAGAAATCTGTCAATTAATAATATTGAAGTTGACTATCCAAGTTGACTATCCAGGTTATATTACAATAGCAGCCCTATATGCAAAATAACCTATATAAAATAACAATCTGCATCAATATCTGCAAAAAGAAAAAGTGACTCTTATTGCCTTTCTGGCAAAAAGAGTCACCCATCCAATATATAGCCTAGATATTCCTTTATTTTATTTAGATATTTCTTTATTTAATTTAATACTGCACTTCCGCCATCCTGTATTAATGACATCATTATATTAAGATTACCATTTCTTACACGAAGTTCATCTATAAACTGTTTTTCCTTATCATTATTCTTTAATCTGACATCATATGTAAGCTCAAACATTGTCCCC